>NZ_JBNNVQ010000006.1:0-92717 GCF_050280625.1 Pseudomonas sp. NPDC089569 | reverse complement strand
GGCGGCAGGTCAGATCGCTGCACCACTAATGTGGCAGGTACAGGATTTTGCGGAGGTACGCTTAACCCGTAGGAGCGAGGCTTGCCCGCGAAGGCGGCAGGTCAGATCGCTGCACCACTAATGTGGCAGGTGCAGGATTTTGCGGACGTACGCTTAACCCGTAGGAGCGAGGCTTGCCCGCGAAGGCTGAGTGTCAGGCGATGTGGGTTTTGGCTCGGGGTACATATCCGTTGCTGCGGTAACGGCCACTGATGGTTCCGCCCTTACGGCGGGTTACTTGGAAGAGCCCCAAGTAACCAAGGGCTCTTGCCCCTTTCGTTCGGCCCTTCGCTGCGCTACGGGTACCCTCGCTCCGGTCCTGCTCCGTGGGCCCGCCGCCATCCATGCCGGGTTGCCCACTGCGCAGAACCTCCACTCGGCCTCTCGAGGGGGCAAGACGATCAAAATCAAAATCAAAATCAAAAGCCAGGCCGCCGACCTGATCTGTAGGAGCCAGGCTTGCCGGCGAAAGCGATCTCAAATACGCCTTCGCCGGCAAGTCGGATCGCCGCACCGCTGGCTCCTACACCACCCGCCCCTTCGGGAGGCTGAGTGCAGGTGTTCATCCAGGGATGGGCGCGCAGCGCCGTTCGACGCAGTCGAACTCATTGCATGTAGGTCAAGCGCAGCGGACCGGAGGGCAATGCCCCCGGATGGATGCCGGAGCGAAGGAACCCCTCGCCTTGGCGAGGGGCCGGACGCCGGGGCGAGCGTTTTTTTGCTTACCTTTTTTGAGGCGCTTGTCAAAAAAGTAAGTCGCCGTAAGGGCGAAACCATAAGCCGCCGTTACCGCTGCAATGGATATGTACACCATCCAGAATCACGGCCGGCTTTCAGGTCGCCATCGCGAGCAGGCTCGCTCCCACAGTGGACCGAGTACATCCGCAAATTGCGGGTCGGCTATCAGGCCGCCATCGCTGGCGAGCCAGCTCCCACAGGGTTCGCGGTGCACCCGACAGAATCAGCTCGGCTGTCAGGCCGCCTTCGCCGGCAAGCCTGGCTCCTACAGATACATGCCGCCTTGAGAGGCCGAGCGCAGGTTCCGCCCTGTGGTCTACAGAGTTCCCGAAGGAATCAGCGATGCGGTCTGGTGGATTAACTCAAGGATCAACCTGCCCCATCAATTGAGCCACCGTCTCCTCGCGCTTGGCAAAACGCTGGGCGAGCATTGCACAGACCATCAGTTGGATCTGATGGAACAGCATCAGCGGCAGGATCAGCAGGCCGATGGTGCTGCCGGCGAACAACACCTGGGCCATGGGCACGCCGGTGGCCAGGCTTTTCTTCGAGCCGCAGAACAGGATGGTGATGCGATCTTCCTGATTGAAGCCAAAGGCCTTGCCCAACACCATGGACGCCACCAGCACCAGCCCCAGCACCACACAGCAGGCCACCACCAGCCCCGCCAGGTCGCGCAGCGGAATCTGGTGCCAGATGCCTTCATTGACCGCTTCGCTGAACGCACCGTAGACCACCAGCAGAATCGAGCCCTGATCGACGAACTTCAGCCAGCTCTTGTTGCGCCCCACCCAGGCGCCGATCCAGCGCCGCGCGATCTGCCCGGCAATGAATGGCAGCAACAGCTGCACGCTGATTTTCACGATCGCATCCAGGGTCGAGCCACCCTCACCGTGCACATTGAGCAGCATGGTCACCAGCAACGGCGTGAGGAAGATCCCGAACAGGCTGGAAGCCGCCGCGCTGCAGATCGCCGCCGGGATGTTGCCCCGCGCCAGCGAAGTGAAGGCGATGGCCGATTGCACGGTGGCCGGCAGTGCGCAGAGATACAGCATGCCCATGTACAGATCGGCGCCGATCAGCGGCGACAGCAACGGCTTGAGCGCCAGGCCCAGCAGCGGGAACAGCACGAAGGTCAGGCTGAACACCAGCAGGTGCAAGCGCCAGTGGCCGGCCCCGGCGATGATCGATTCGCGCGACAGCTTGGCGCCGTGCAGGAAAAACAGCAGTGCAATGGCAACGTTGGTCAGCCAGCCAAAACCCACCGCCACCTGCCCGCTGGCGGGCAGAAAACTGGCCAGCAGCACAACGCCGATCAGGGTCAAGGTGAAGTTGTCGGGCAGGAAGCGAGGGCGAGTCATCGGGGTCATCCGGGTTTGCCAGGAACAGGACCTCGACTCTACGCCGCCTGCGAGTTACCGACTAACGCTAACAAGCCAGCATATATCGCCCAACGGACAACCCAAGTATCTGCCTTCAGCGCAAAACCGTTGCTGACCATTAACGAACGATCGATCACTTTTGCTACCACAGCTGTAGCACTCGGTAACATCCGGCCCCGTTACGGTGCATCGCTTCGACATTGGGTCGCCGCACATCCCGCTGCGCAAGGCTGCAGCCACCATGGCGTACTTTGTGCATTCAAACGCGATCCACGCCCTGTCTGAAGCCACCATGCGCCACAAGGAACTGAAACTCTGGACCACCGGTGTCGCCCATCTGCTCGACCTGCCTGCCGGGCACGGTCGACTCTCGGGCCTTTGCCACTGGCTGCGGCAGGTATGCCCGGTCGATCATTTCGTATTGTTCGTCTATGAAGGCAATCACCGCCCCCTGGCGTTGTTCGATACCTTTTCGGCGGACAAGCGCGCGGTGTATGTCGACGACTACCAGTGCGGCCCCTACCTGCTCGATCCGTTCTATCTGGCCTGCACCCGCGGGCAAGCGCCCGGCCTGTGGCGTCTGCGACAGTTTGCGCCCGACCATTTCTACCTGGGCGAGTATTACCTGACCTATTACCAGCAAACCGGTCTGGCGGAAGAAGTGGCGTTTTTCGTCGACCTGGGCGATGGCGCCATGGCGGTGCTGTCGCTGATGCGTTCAAGCGCCAGTTGCGCCTTCAGCCGCGATGAAATGCAGTTGGTCGAGTGCGCGCAGGCGGTGGTCGAACAGGTCATACAGCAAGCCTGGCGCCTGCGTCAGGCCCAGCAACCGCGTCCCGCGCAGGACCTGGACTACAAGATCCGCGAAGCCTTCGATCAGTTCGGCGCGCACATCCTCACCGGGCGCGAACAGGAAATCGTGCAGCTGCTGCTGCGCGGCCACTCCAGTGCCTCGGTCGCCGAACAATTGAGCATCAGTCCGGGCACGGTGAAGATTCATCGCAAGAACCTCTACGCCAAGCTCGGTATCGGCAGCCAGTCCGAGTTGCTGGGCCTGTTTATCCGCGAGTTGACCGGACGCGAACAGCTCGTCCAAGCCTGACCACGCAAAACGACTCTATCCCCCAAGGGATATATACAGCGCAAAACCGCGATTGTTAGTTTGGCCCCCGACGCAATGATTCATCACTGCAAGGGAGCCCTCCTCGTGAACAACAGCGTGAGCGACAACCCGCCAAGCGATATCGAATTCTGCAATGTGGTCAAACGCTATGGCCAGGTGCAAGCCGTCAATGGCCTGAACTTCGCGGTGCGGCGTGGCTCGTTCCACTCCTTCCTGGGCGGCTCGGGCTGCGGCAAAACCACCACCCTGCGGATGATCGCCGGTTTCGAACAACCCACCAGCGGTGAAGTGCGACTGGCCGGCAAGAGCGTGGCCGGCGTGCCGGCCTTCGAACGCCCGGTGAACATGGTGTTCCAGCATTACGCCCTGTTTCCGCACCTTACGGTGTCACAGAACATCGCCTACGGGCTGCGCTATCGCACCCCGCGCCCCGACAAAAAACAGCAACTGCGCATGGCCGATGAAGCCCTGGAGATGGTACGCCTGAGCGGCTTCGGCCAGCGCAAGCCCAGCGAGCTATCCGGCGGTCAGCAACAGCGCGTCGCCCTGGCCCGGGCACTGGTCAACAAACCCACGGTGTTGCTGCTTGATGAGCCCCTGGCCGCGCTCGACCGCAAGCTGCGCAAGGAGATGCAATCGGAATTGCTGCGCTTGCAGCGTGAAGTGGGCATCACCTTCGTGCTGGTCACCCACGATCAGGAAGAAGCGTTGTCGATGAGCGACAGCATCAGCGTGATGCACAACGGTTCGATCATTCAGACCGCCACCCCGGAACAACTGTATGAAACCCCGGCCAGCCGCTACGTCGCGGATTTCATCGGCGAGTCCAACCTGTTCGACGGCACGGTACGGCGCCTGCACGGCAATTCGGTGGTGCTGCGCACCGCCCAGGGCCTGGAGCTGACCAGCCCGCTGACCTCCACCGGCAAGGCCCTGTGCGCCGACGCCGAAGGCTGCATCGCCGTGCGTCCGGAGCTGATCAGCATCGCCGCCGCCAACGCGGACATGGCCCGTGAAGTGACCCTGCAAGGTTGCGTGGAAGACCGCATCTACCTGGGCAACTCCACCGAATACCGCGTGCGCACCCAGGCCTTCGGTGTGGTCTGCGTGCGCGTGCCGCGCCAGCAGGACTGCGGCGCCAATGCGTTCGAACACGGCGCGGCAGTGCGCGTCGGCTGGGATCACGCCAATGGCCTGGCCATGGCGTTGTAAATCATCGATTCGTTTCATCAACCGGATGTGGAGCGTGCTATGGACCAGAAGACTTTTATCAAGACCCTGCGCAGCTGGCAGAACGGCTCGATCAGTCGCCGTGACTTTCTCGGCCGCACCGGCCTCGGGATCGCCGCAGCGGTGGTCGCCACCAACATGCCCGGCCTGCTGACGTCGACCGCCGAAGCCGCCGAACAGGCCAAACTGGGCGATCGCCTGTCGCTGGCGACCTGGCCGAACTATCACAGCCAGGAAAACCTCGACGCGTTCGCCAAGACTACCGGCGCGCGAGTGTCCATGAGCGTGTTCGGCTCCAACGAAGAAATGCTCGCCAAACTGCAGGCCGGCGGCAGTGGCTGGGACGTGCTGGTGCCGACCAACTACACCATCAGCACTTACGTCGGCCTGGGCCTGATCGAACCGCTGGACCTGTCGCGCATTCCCAACTTCGATGCCTCGGCGTTCCAGCAGAAGTTCATGGCCCAGGGCACGGTGGACGGCAAGGTGTATGCGGTGCCGAAAAACTGGGGCACCACCGGCATGCTCTACGACACCGGCAAGTTGAAAACCGGCCCCACCAGCTGGAAAGAATTCTGGGCCGCCGCCCAGGGCCCGGCCAGCGGTCGCACCATGGTCCACGACTACCAATTGACTGCCATTGGCAACGCCCTGAAAAGCTTCGGCTACAGCTTCAACTCACTGGACCCCAAGGAGCTGGCCGACGCCGAGAAGCTGCTGATCGAGGTCAAGCCGCACCTGTTCGCGATCAACTCCGACATCCAGCCGTCGATGCGCAGCGGCGATGCCTGGCTGGCGATGTCCTGGACCGGCGATGCCTCGCAACTGCACCGCGACAACGCGCAGATGCACTTCGAACTGGGCAAGGAAGGTGGCGAGCTGTGGAGCGATTTCTTCGCCATTCCGAAAAACTCCGAGCACAAGGACGCCGCCTACGCCTTCATCAACTACCTGCTCGACCCGCAGCACAACAAACTCGAAGTGCTCAGCCACGGCTACCCCAGCGGCGACAAGCGCGTCGATGCCCTGCTGCCGGTGGCCATGCTCGACGATCCGATCATGTACCCGGCCGCCGAAGCCTTGAGTCCGCTGGAGTTCGGTGCGGCGGCAACGCTGACAAGCCCCGCGCGCGCCGAACTGATGGCGCGCTTCAAAGCCGCCTGATCATCCTGCCATGGCCAACGAGGAGTCTCCCATGAACGCTGCCGCCCACCCGCAAACGGTGCAGCCGGGCAGTGCCCTGACGGTCGAGGCGCGCCCACGGCGCAGCCTCGGCCGCCGGTTCACCCTGCTGATGCTCTTGCCTTCGACCCTGTGGTTCCTGCTGCTGTTGCTGATGCCGCTGGTGATCATCCTGGTCTTCAGCTTTGGCGAGC
Source organism: Pseudomonas sp. NPDC089569 (assembly GCF_050280625.1). Taxonomy (NCBI): domain Bacteria; kingdom Pseudomonadati; phylum Pseudomonadota; class Gammaproteobacteria; order Pseudomonadales; family Pseudomonadaceae; genus Pseudomonas; species Pseudomonas sp. NPDC089569. The sequence continues at coordinate 86,829 of NZ_JBNNVQ010000006.1, read as the reverse complement.
GCAGCGCCGTGGGCGGCTACGCCGGCGGCTTCACGCTGGACAACTACCTGAACCTGGCCTCGCGAGCCGCGGCATTCGGCAACACGCTGGTGCTGGCGCCACTGGGCACCCTGGTGTGCCTGGTGGCGGCCTACCCGCTGGCGTATTTCCTTGCCGTCAAGGTCAGCAAGAACCGCTCGCTGCTGCTGACACTGGTGATCGTGCCGTTCTGGACCAGTTTCCTGATCCGCACCTACGCCTGGATCTTCATTCTCAGCGGCAAGGGCATTCCGGCCTTGCTCGCCAGCCTGGGCCTGGAAGACGTGCGGTTGATCAATACGCCGTGGGCGGTGCTGATCGGCATCGTCTACGGCTACCTGCCGCTGATGGTGTTTCCGATCTACGTCAGCCTGGAGAAACTCGACAAGCGCCTGCTCGAAGCGTCTGCCGACCTGGGTGCCAGCGCCTTCGAAAGCTTCCGGCGCATTACCCTGCCGCTGTCCGCGCCGGGGATCATCACCGGGGCGATGCTGGTGTTCATCCTGCTGATGGGCGAGTTCCTGATACCGGCCATTCTCGGTGGCGGCAAGGTGTTCTTTGTCGGCAACGCGCTGGTCGATCTGTTCCTGCAATCGCGCAACTGGCCATTCGGCAGTGCGCTGGCAATGACACTGGTGACGATGATGCTGCTGATCATCGGTTTGTATCTGAAGCTGGTGGCGCGCTACGGCGGCCGGCCTGCCGATGGAGGCTTGTGATATGTGGCTGCGCAGTTATTCGACCTCGCTGTACCTGTTCCTCTACGCACCGATTGCCCTGATCGTACTGTTCAGTTTCAACGCCGGGCGCAGTGGCCTGGCCTTCGAATGCTGCTCGGTGCAGTGGTTCGGCCGCGCGTTCGACAACCCGTTCATCATGGAGGCGCTGGGGCACAGCGCATTCATTGCCCTGTGTTCGGCGCTGCTGGCGACGCTGTTCGGCACCCTGGCGGTGTTCGGCCTGCAACGCGCCGGGCGCAAGGTGCGCCTGCTGTTCGATGCGTTGACCTACTGCGCGATCATCGTCCCGGGCATCGTCATCGGCATCTCGACGCTGATCGCGTTCATCAGCCTGTTCGACCTGATCAATCCGCTGCTGGCCAGCTGGATGCCGGACGTTCCACGCCTGAACATGGGCTTTTTCACCGTGATCGCCGCGCATTCGCTGTTCACCATGGCACTGGTCATGGTGATCGTGCGCGGTCGCGTCGAGGCGCTGGACAAGGCCTTGCTGGAAGCCTCGGCCGATCTGTACGCGCCGCCCATGCAGACCTTCTGGCGGGTGACCCTGCCGCAGATCAGCCCGGCGATCCTGGCCGGATTCCTGCTGGCCTTCACCTTCAGCTTCGACGATTTCATCATCGCCTTCTTCGTCGCCGGTTCGGAGACGACGTTGCCGATCTACATTTTTTCTTCCATCCGTCGCGGGGTGACGCCGGAAATCAACGCGATTTCAACGGTGATCATCTGCGTTTCGCTTGCACTGCTCTTCACTTCCCGCTCTCTGCAAAATCGCCAGACCGGCGTCCAGGAGTCACACCATGCATGATCGGCTATACATCAACGGCGAGTGGGTCAGCCCGGACCTGGGCGGCTATCTGGATGTCATCGACCCGGCTACGCAACAGAGCTTCCATCGCGTGGCGGCCGGCACCGAAGAAGACGTCGATCATGCCGTGCGCGCGGCCAGGCACGCCTTCGACCATGGCTGGAGCCAAACCAGCGGTGCCGAACGCGCGCAATGGCTGGAGGCACTGGCCGACGAACTCGAACGCGGCAAGCAAGGCCTGGCTGAGCTGGAAGTGCGCGACAACGGCAAACCGCTGCCCGAAGCGCAGTGGGACATCGGCGACGCCATCGACTGCTTCCGTTATTACGCGGGACTGGCCCGTGAACTCGATCAGCAACAGGACCAGCCGCTGGCCTTGCCGGACGCGCGTTTCCGTTGCCGCATTCGCCACGAACCGATCGGCGTGGCCGGGCAGATCATCCCCTGGAACTACCCGTTGCTGATGGCGGCCTGGAAAGTCGCACCGGCACTGGCCGCCGGCGCCACGGTGGTGCTCAAACCGTCCGAACTGACGCCGTTGACGGCGCTGGAACTGGCGGCGGCGGCCGACCGCATCGGTTTGCCGGCCGGGGTCTTGAACCTGGTGACCGGTCTGGGCGCCGACGCGGGAAGCCCGCTCACCGAACACTCCGGGGTGGACAAACTGGCCTTTACCGGCAGCGTGCCCACGGGGGCGAAAATCATGTCGGCGGCGGCCCGCGACATCAAGAACATCAGCCTGGAACTGGGCGGCAAGTCGGCGTTCATCCTGTTCGACGATGCCGATATCGAGGCCGCCGTGGAATGGATTCTGTTCGGGATTTTCTGGAACCAGGGCCAGGTGTGCAGCGCCACCTCACGCCTGCTGGTGCAGGAAAACATCGCCCCGCGCCTGATCGAACGGCTGGTGGAAGAAACCCGCAAGATCACCATCGGCCCAGGCATGGAGCCTGGCGTCCTGCTCGGTCCGCTGGTCAGCCAGGGCCAGTACGACAAGGTGCTCGGCTTCATCGATCAGGGCCTGGCCAGCGGCGCCCGCCTGCTCACCGGTGGTGGGCGGCCGAAGCATTTACCGCAGGGCTATTTCATCGAACCGGCGATCTTCGACGAGCCGGGACACAGCAGCATCCTGTGGCGCGAAGAAGTGTTCGGCCCGCTGCTGTGCATCAAGCGCTTCAAGACCGAGGAGCAAGCGGTGCAGATGGCCAACGGCAGCCGCTTCGGACTCGCCGCCGCGGTGATGAGCGCCGATTTGCAGCGCACCGCACGGGTGGCGAATCAGTTGCGCGCCGGGATCGTGTGGGTCAACTGCTCGCAACCGACCTTCGTCCAGGCGCCGTGGGGCGGCATGGGCCACAGCGGAATCGGTCGCGAACTGGGCCAATGGGGGCTGCACAACTATCTGGAGGTCAAGCAGATCACCGAGTACGTCAGTGATCAGCCGTGGGGCTGGTATCTGAAATAGCCGCGTCAGATCAACAGTTCCAGCGTATCGAACAACTGCACATCCTCCGGCCGTGCCGATCGGGCACGACGGCGGATGACCTGCAGCAGGCATTCGACAAAGCACTGTGCGGCAACCCCCAGTTGGCCGTTGCGCGGCGTAACGATGCCGATGGTGTCGGTGGCGAACGATTCGGCCAGCGGCAGTTTTCTCACCCGCTCACGGTAGATCGGCACGGTGAGCATCGGCTCCGGACAATAGCTGAGCATGTCGGTCTGCTCGATCATCGATAACATCAGTTGCAGTGAGTGCGCGCGATGGATGCGCTGCGCGTCGATCTGCGCACCATGCTGCCCGAACAGCTCGTTCATCACTGCTTCGTGACTGGCGTCGGTGTAATTGACAACCCAGTCCTGCTCCAGCAAATCGTGGATGGAGCGGCTGTCGCCCAGGGGATGACCATGCCGGGCGACCACGGCCATCCGGTAAGAAAACATCAACTCGCTGACGAACTCCGGACGCGGCAGCAACGAAGACACCAGCCCCACGGCGAACTCCATGGTGCCGTCGCGCAATCGCGGCAAGGTCACGGCCATCAGGCCTTCGAAGATTTCCAGGCGCACCCGCGGCATCCGCTGGCGAAACAACATGACCACTTCAGGTAGCAAGGTCATGCCCATCCACGGCGAAATGCCAAGACGCAACTGGCCCTGCGCCTCGTCGCTCAGATGCGCCAGCTCCAGCTGTGCGCGCTCCAGTTGACTGAGCATCTGCCGGGCATGTTGCAGCAGCGACTGGCCGTACTGGGTCAGCAGCACGCCGCTGGCATTGCGCACCAGCAACGGCAATTGCAAATGCTCCTCCAGCTCGCGCAGCGATTTGGCCACCGCCGTTTGTGACACGCCCAGTTGCCGCGCCGCCGCACGAATGCTGCCGCAATCGGCAATCATCACCAGCGCCCGCAATTGATGCAGCTTCATCCACTCCTCCTGATGCCGGGGTGTAAACCTTAAGTTTTCAGCCCCGCTTTTTTGCGACTGCCGCGGCCTTCGCCAACTCATTAGGATCGCAGGGTATCAGTCGAACACCCGAAAACGATCAATAAAAACGAGGAAAACCTGATGACCCCATTGCCCGCCCTGCCCGGCATCCGCGCGTTTGAAGAAGAGATGATTGCTCTGCGTCGACACATCCACGCCCACCCGGAGTTGAGCTTTGAAGAGTTCGCCACCGCCGATCTGGTGGCCAGCCGTCTTGAACAATGGGGCTATGAAGTGACGCGGGGCCTGGGTGGCACCGGCGTCGTTGGGAGGTTACGTCTCGGCCGGGGCAACAGGACCATCGGCCTGCGCGCCGACATGGATGCGCTGCCGATCATCGAGCAGACGGGCCTGCCCTACACAAGCCGCCACGAAGGTGTGATGCATGCCTGCGGGCACGATGGCCATACCGCGATGCTGCTGGCCGCCGCCCGATACCTGGCCGAGCACCGAGGTTTCAACGGCTCGCTGGTGGTGATTTTCCAGCCGGCGGAGGAAGGCGACGGCGGCGCACAACGCATGCTCGATGACGGGCTGTTCGAGCAGTTCCCCTGCGATGCCATTTTCGCGATGCATAACATGCCGGGGATGCCGGTCGGCCAACTCGGCTTCCTGGCCGGACCGTTCATGGCCTCCACCGATACGGTGACGATTCGCATCGACGCGGTCGGCGGCCACGGCGCGATGCCGCACAAGGCCGTCGATCCGGTGCTGGCCGGTTCCGCCATCGTCATGGCGTTGCAAAGTATCGTCTCGCGTAATGTCGACCCGCTGGACACCGCCGTCGTGACCGTCGGTGCGTTCCATGCCGGTATCGCCGCCAACGTGATTCCCGATCACGCCGAACTGCAATTGAGCGTGCGAGCCCTGAAGGCCCCGGTGCGCGAACAACTGATCGCGCGCATCACCGCGCTGGCTCAAGCCCAGGCGACAAGCTTTGGCGCGCGCGCCCGCGTAACGGTCGATGAGGCGCAACGCTTTCCGGCCCTGTTCAATCACCCCCAAAGCACGGAATTTGCCCGGCAAGTGGCGCTGGACTGGCTGGGCGAAGAGGGATTGGTGCAAGACATGAAACCACTGACTGGCAGCGAAGACTTCGCCGTGATGCTGGAGCAATGCCCCGGTTGCTACCTGTTGATCGGCAATGGCGATGGAGAAGGCGGCTGCATGGTGCATAACCCCGGTTATGACTTCAACGACGACTGCCTCGCGACGGGCGCCAGTTATTGGGTGCGTCTGGTCGAAACCTTTCTGGCTTGATTACCCCGCCCTCGCCTCCTGGAGTCTGCCTCATGTCCACACCCCATTCCCCGGCCATCCCGGCGGGTGCTGCAACCCGGCAACCGATCGGTGCGCGCGCCATCGCCGCCATCACTATCGGTTCGGGCCTTGAGTTCTATGATTTCTCGGTTTACAGCTTCTTCGCCACGCTCATCGGCCGGCAGTTCTTCCCGGTCGAAAGCACATTGGGACAATTGCTGCTGTCACTGGCGACCTTTGGCGTCGGCTTCGGCATGCGTCCGATCGGCGGCCTGGTACTGGGTGCCTACGCCGACAAGGCAGGGCGCAAACCGGCGATGATGCTGACCCTATGGCTCATGGCCCTGGGCTCGCTGATGTTCGCCATCGCACCGACCTACGCGCAGATCGGCATTGCCGCGCCCTTGATCATCGTGCTGGCGCGGCTGGTGCAGGGCTTCGCCATCGGCGGCGAGGTCGGTGCCTCCACCGCGATGTTGATGGAGTACGCTGACAATGACAGCCGCGGTTACTACGGCAGCTGGCAATTGTTCAGCCAGGGACTGAGCTTCCTGCTTGGCGCGCTGGTGGCGCTGGGCCTGAGTTCGTCGCTGTCCCCCGAAGACCTGGAAAGCTGGGGTTGGCGCCTGCCCTTCGTGTTGGGCATGCTGGTGATTCCGGTCGGCATTTACATCCGCCGCCACCTCAAGGAAACCGCCGAACCTGCACAGAGCCACGATGCGACGTCCAGCCTGCGCCTGATCTTCACTTGCCATCGGCGAGCGATAGTTGCTGGCGTACTGCTGGTGATCGGCGGTACCGCATCGAGCTACATCGTGCTGGACTACATGACCAACTACACCGTCGCCGTGTTGCATTTGCCGATGACCATGGGTACCACCGCCGCCTGCCTCGGCGCGCTTGTGCAGATCGGCCTGTCCATCTGGGCGGGTCGGCTGAGCGATCGTATCGGACGTCGCATTACCATTGCCCTGGGCGCCATCCCGATGCTTGCGCTGATCTATCCGGCCTTCATGTTGATGAATCACTGGCCGACACTGGCCACCTTGCTGTCCGTCTCGCTGGTGATGACGTTATTGCTGGTATTGATCACCGTACCGAGCCTGGTGTTGATTACCGAGCTGTTCACGCGAAGGATCCGTGCCACCGGGTTGTCGATTGTCTACTGCCTGGGTGTCTCGGTGTTCGGCGGCTTTGCCCAGTTCTTCGCCACCGGGATGATTGGCCTGACTGGCAACAACAACGCACCGGCGCTGTATGTGATGTTGTGCCTGTTACTGACCTTGATCGGCCTGGCGATGGTGAAGGAAACCGCCTGCAAACCGCTCGATTAATTGCCGACAAAAGAACCGGCCCGACTGCCAACGTGCAGCGGGCCGGTTGTAAATGTGGACGCAAACCGCTCGATTACTGCAAGCGGGTAATCCCGCTCGCCTTGTCCTTCAGTTCGATCCTGGAATTGGCGTAGTAGCCGATTTCGATATCCTCGGTAGACGTCACGGCGTTCGAAACACCTCCCACCGCCATGACCGCACCGATATCCAGCCCCCAGAAATGATGGTCACGATGCGTGGGGTCGTAGTTCAACGCGATGATGCCCTCCAGGCAAGCAACGTAACGAACCCGTACTTTCATGACACCGCGACTGGCGGACAGCGTGGCGGTTACCCGTTCGCCTGGCTCAAGCTGCACCTTCACATCCGCATTCGAACCGACGCTCACTCTACGTGACTGCTCGCCTCCGATGCCCCACGACTGCTGGTAACTGATTGTGCTTTCCCCCCCTGCTTCCGATCCCAGAAAACCCACTTTATAAACAAACTTTTGCTCTACCTTGAACTTGCCTCCAGTCCTCCAACTGGACGAAATCGACTGAGCGACCGAGTCGGTAATGGCCACATCGAAAGTTGCCGGGCGTGAACTGTTATTCACGAAGTCCTGGCTCTTGACGATAACCGGCTCGGAAGTAATCCCCAGCACCTCGGCACTTTGAACCTTCATGACGCGCTTGACTTCAGGCCAGCCATAAATCGTGTACAGATCCTTTCCCGGCGTCGGGCTCTTGAGGTAAACGCCATTGGGCGCCCGCCCGAAGTATTTGTTTACACAGTCCTTCAATCGTTCATCGTTGATCCCGAACGTTTCCCGTTCCGCGTCCGAAATCACATCGACAACTTCACCCCCTGCCCTTACCCACGAAGTGACTGCGTCGGCACCCGCGACAATAGTGATATCAATACCCATGATGTTTCTCCATGTAATTAACGAGGAATCCTTTCAGCCTCGAACCGGAGTATCGATACGTTCAAATTTTCTGTTCAAGTAGAGAATTGTTTTAACTTTCCATGTTTGCCTTATCAGGCAGGTGAAGCCGATGTTTGATCAATCACCGGCTTCGCCCTCGACCGGTACCCAGCCGTTAGTTGTTACGCCGCGCCGTACGTCTTGCCACGCCGGCAACGCTCACCGGTGTCAGGGGACGTCCGACCACGGCCTCGGCCGGCGGGACGAGACTATGCACGCCGGGGATCGACAAGGTTTCTCCCAGTTCGAGCGCGCACATCAGAATGAACCCGGCCAGCAGAAAGCCGGCCGATCTGATCAAGAGCTTCATTTGGTTTTACCTCGCACGAAATTGCTCGGCAAATCCTCCGCGTTGGGGAGGTCCTTGAGGTCGATCTTCTTCGCATTGGTCGAATTGTTGAACGCGAAGTCATCGGCCACGACACCATCGCCGCTTTTGAAATCGCTGAGCTGGATGCTGTATTGCGGACCGCCGGCGATGGTTTTCGACGTGATGACATACCGGCAGGGATATGGCCGGTCACCCTGGGCAATCCAGATCTGCCAGTCGACCTCTTTCTTGCGGAAGGCCAGATGATCGCACTCGACACCCCCGATCACGCCGCTGCCCAGGTCCTTGATGTTGGTCACGCCGGCCATCAATTGATCCTGTGGATTGGACATGAACAGGTCCGCACCGGGCAGCGGCCTGTTGTACTTGTCCCGCAGCACGTCGAGCAGATGGTCGAGGGTGCCCGGCACTTCAAGTTGCGTATAGATGTTCTTGCCTTTGCCGATCAGGGTCAGCGTCTTGCCGTCGAACAGCATCTCGATGTCGGCAAAACCGCTGGATCGCGTACTGCGGATCTTGTCCGGCCGGTTGATGACGACGGTGCCGGAGCCGGCCAGTGTCAACCGCTGCTGTTCCTTGGTGACAACGTCGAGGGTGGTGTCGTAGTTGAACGACAGATTGTTTTGCGCCGACATATAGTCCGACATGTTCTTGAGCTGCTTTTTGGCGTAGGCCTCATCGGCCTGAGACGCCATCGACGCGCCGAACCCGATGATCAGCGCGAGTCCCGCGCCGGTCATGCGGGCAGCATTGGATTTGATCAGTTTACGGGCGATCTTTTCCATGGGAGTCACCGCTGCAGGAGTGCCGAATTGGCATTGCGGATCTACAACGTTAGCCCCTCTACCCCCTCTGCGCCGTCTATTGTGCGACCACTTATCCGATGCGGACTGCACAGGTTCCGTCATCCCGGCGTGGCGGGTCATGTATCGAAGTGTATCTGCAGCGACCCGCGATACACGGCGTTTCACCCGCGGTTTTTTTTGAAACAGGCCGGATACCTGCATGCGTTTAACTGGGAACCACAAACAGCGGCGCACCCGCGCCATCATCTGAAAGGAGATCTCCACCATGAAAGTGCAAATGTTGAAAGGCCAAACCGTCAAACATCGCCGCCGTCTGGTGGGTGCCTCCGTACTTGCTCTGACTCTGCTGCAATTGGCGGTGACGGGCGCTGCCCATGCCCAGTCCGGCGATGCAGCCCCCGCAGCGGCCACCGCCACCCGCAATGCCGATAGCCCGTTCGGCCCGTTGAAGCACGTCAACGCCGGCCTGCTGGATGTGGCCTATGCCGAAACCGGCCCAGCCAACGGCCCGGTGGTCATTCTCCTGCACGGCTGGCCGTACGACATCCACAGCTATGACGAAGTGGCGCCGCTGCTCGCGGCCAAGGGCTACCGGGTGCTGATGCCCTATGCGCGGGGCTACGGCGACACGCATTTCCTCTCGGACAAAACCGTTCGCAACGGCCAGCCCGCCGCACTGGCCAGCGACGTGATCGACTTCATGGACGCACTGAACATCAAAAAGGCTGTACTCGGCGGCTATGACTGGGGCGCGCGTTCGGCGGATATCGTCTCGGCACTGTGGCCTGAACGGGTCAAGGCGCTGGTTTCGGTCAGCGGCTACCTGATCGGCAACCAGGAAGCCGGCAAGAAACCGCTGCCGCCCAAGGCCGAATTGCAGTGGTGGTATCAGTTCTACTTCGCCACCGACCGTGGCCAGGCGGGCTACCAGCAAAACACCCACGATTTCGCCAAATTGATCTGGCAGCTGGCATCGCCGCAGTGGAAGTTCGACGACGTCACCTTCAACCGTAGCGCTGCCGCCCTGGACAACCCGGACCACGTTGCCATTACGGTCTTCAACTACCGCTGGCGCCTGGGTCTGGTTCAGGGTGAAACACGCTACGACGTGCTGGAGCAGAAACTGGCCAGGGCACCGACCATCGGCGTGCCGACCATCACCCTTGAAGGCGATGCCAACGGCGCACCCCACCCCAAGGCCGAGGACTATGCGCCGCGCTTCACCGGCAAGTACGAGTACCGGTTGATCAGCGGTGGCATCGGCCACAACCTGCCGCAGGAAAGTCCGCAGGCCTTTGCCAAGGCTATCGTCGACGCCGATCATCTGTGATGCCCTGATCCACGGCTTGCTCGCGATTTTCCGTAGGAGCCAGCGGTGCGGCGATCCGACTTGCCGGCGAAGGCGTCTTCAAATGCACTGCACGACGTAAGGCCGCCTTCGCGGGCAAGCCTCGCTCCTACAGGCGAAGGCGTCTTCAAATGCATCGCTCGACGTGAGGCTGTCATCGCGAGCATGCTCGCTCCTACAGGCGAAGGTGTTTTCGGAGACGTCGCACGACGTCAGGTCGCTTTGGATTTGTAGGAGCCAGGCTTGCCGGCGAAGGCGTATTCACGGTCGCCGCATGACACCAGGCCGTCTTCGCCGGCAAGCCTGGCTCCTACCAAAGGTCCTTAAATGCCCGATGCAAAGGTTTTCTATAAAAATGAACAAAACCTTCTGAATTATTCAGTTTTCGAAATCAACGCTCCCGACTACCTTGATGTCATGTCCGGCAGGCCCATCGGCCCGCCTTCCCAATTCGACGACTGGAGGCAAGTCTCATGTCCGAACACACCCTGGCGGTGCACTCTCCCTACAACGGCGCTGTACTGGGCCACGTGGCGGTTTCCACCCAGGCCGATGTCGAGCAGGCATTGAGTGTCGCGCACGGGATCTTCCGTGACCGCAACCAGTGGCTGTCCAAGCCACGACGCATTGAAATCCTGCACCGTGCCGCCGAGTTGGTCAGCGCGCGCAAGGTCGAGATCGCGACCCAGGCAGCCAGCGAGGGCGGCAAGCCACTCAAGGATTCGCTCGCCGAAGTCGAGCGCGGTATCGACGGCATTCTCAACTGCATCGAAGTGCTGCGCACCGAAGGCGGCCATGTGATCCCGATGGGCGTCAATGCCGCGTCGGCCAATCGTGTGGCCTTCACCCAGTTCGAACCGATTGGCGTGGTCGCGGCTGTCTCGGCGTTCAACCATCCGTTCAACCTGATCGTGCATCAGGTAGTACCGGCCATTGCCGTGAGCGCACCGGTGATCGTCAAGCCGGCGGCCAACACCCCGCTAAGCTGCCGCACGCTGCTGGATATCTTTACCGAGGCCGGCCTGCCCGAGGGTTGGGCGCAAATGGTATTGCCGACCGACAACGCCATCACCGGCAAACTGGTGTCCGACCCACGGGTGGGTTTCTTCAGTTTCATCGGCTCGGCGGCAGTGGGCTGGATGCTGCGCTCCACGCTGGCACCGGGTACCCGTTGCGCGCTGGAACACGGTGGTGTCGCGCCGGTCATCGTCAGTGCGGACGCCGATCTCGATGACGCCCTGCCACGCATTGCCCGTGGTGGTTTTTTCCACGCCGGTCAAGTCTGCGTCGGCGTGCAGCGGGTTTTCTGCCACCGCAGCATCGCCGAAGCCGTCGCCGTGCGCCTGGGTCAGTTGGGTGATGCCATGGTGGTGGGTGACCCGACGGACCCGCGTACCGATGTCGGACCGCTGATCGCCGAGCGTGAAGTCAAGCGTGTGGGCCAGTGGGTCGATGAAGCCGTCACCGGTGGTGCGCGCCTGATCAGTGGCGGCCGCGCGCTGGACAACAATTGCTACGCGCCCACCGTGCTGCTCAATCCGCCGATCGATTCCAATGTGATGCAAAAGGAAATTTTCGGCCCGGTGATCGCGGTCTACGCCTATGACGACCTGGACGATGCCATCCAGCTGTCCAACGCCCTGCCCTATGCCTTCCAGGCCGCAGTGTTCACCAAGGACCTGGATACGGCGATGCAGTGCTACCAGGACCTGGACGCCACGGCCGTGATGGTCAACGAACACACCGCGTTCCGCGTCGACTGGATGCCGTTCGCCGGTGCGAAACTGTCGGGCCACGGCGTGGGCGGCATTCCCCACACCATGAAAGACATGCAAACCGAGAAAATGATGGTGTGGCGTTCCAAGGCTGTGCGCGGCTGACGCCAACACTGACGGGCCTCCCGGAAACGGTCGCAAGTCACCGAAGAGTCATGATGCACATTGGCATGCGCTAATCTGCCTCATGACTCGACGGGCTCGACCGTCACTTACCGGATCAAGGCATCGGCACAATGATCATCTCTTCGGCATCCGATTATCGCGAAGCGGCCCGCCGCAAACTTCCCCGTTTTCTGTTCGACTACATCGATGGCGGCGCTTACGCCGAGCACACGCTGCGGGCCAACAGTGCCGATCTGTCGGGCGTCAGCCTGCGCCAGCGCATCCTGAAAAACGTCGAAAGCCTGAGCCTTCAAACCACCCTCTTCGATCAATCGCTGTCGATGCCCGTCATCCTGGCGCCGGTCGGCCTCACCGGGATGTTTGCCCGCCGTGGTGAAGTGCAGGCGGTCAAGGCCGCCGAAAACAAAGGCATTCCCCTGTGTCTGTCGACCGTGTCGGTGTGCTCCATCGAAGAGGTCGTGGCCAACAGCCGGCAGCCGATCTGGTTTCAGCTCTATGTCCTCAAGGACCGCGGGTTCATGCGCAACGCACTGGAGCGGGCGAAAGCCGCCGGCGTGCAGAACCTGGTTTTCACCGTGGACATGCCCACGCCCGGCGCCCGCTATCGCGATGCCCACTCGGGCATGTCGGGCCCCTATGCATCGCCGCGGCGGATCCTGCAGGCCATGACCCGCCCCGACTGGGCATTCAACGTGGGCCTGATGGGGCGCCCCCACGACCTGGGCAACGTGTCGAAGTACCTCGGCAAGGCCGTGACCCTGGAAGACTACATCGGCTGGCTGGCCAACAACTTCGACCCCTCGATCAGCTGGAGCGACCTTGAGTGGATTCGCGAGTTCTGGAAAGGCCCGATGATCATCAAGGGCATTCTCGATCCCGAGGATGCCAGGGATGCCGTGAGCTTCGGCGCAGACGGTATCGTCGTGTCGAATCACGGCGGCCGGCAGCTCGACGGTGTACTGTCCACGGCCCAGGCACTGCCGCCCATCATGCAGGCGGTCGGCAATGACCTGAAGGTGCTGGTCGACTCGGGCATTCGTTCGGGGCTGGACGTAGTGCGCATGCTGGCGCTGGGCGCCAAGGGCGTCTTGCTCGGGCGCTCCATGGCCTACGCGATGGCCGCCGATGGCCAGCGCGGGGTGGAAAACATGCTGGACATCTTCGCCAAGGAGATGCGCGTGGCCATGACCTTGACGGGAGTGACCGCCATCGACCAGATCGACGAATCCATTTTGGTTCGCTCGGTTCGATAAGCGGACCCTCGACTGAAAATCGAGCCGCTACACTTTCCTCGCTCTGCCGCCGCGTGCGGACGGCCCATTCCCTCGTCTCCCGATCGGAGGTTCCCCATGAGCGACAGTACCGAACTCAAGACTTTCACCGGCTGGGCCGCAACGGCGGCCGGCGCGCCACTGGAACGTTTCACGTACGATCCGGGCCCGCTGGGTGAAGAGGAAGTAGAAGTCGCCGTGGAGTATTGCGGCGTCTGCCATTCCGACCAATCACTGATCGACAACGACTGGGGCATCAGCCAATACCCGTTTATTCCCGGTCACGAGGTGGTCGGCCGTATCGTGCGAGTGGGCGCGCAGGTGCGCGGCCTGGAACTGGGCCAACGGGTCGGCATTGGCTGGTACAAGGGCAGTTGCATGCATTGCACCTCCTGCATGGGCGGCTCCCACCACCTGTGCGGCACTGCCAAACCGACCATCATCGGCAGCAACGGCGGTTTTGCCGACCGCCTGCGCTCGCATTGGGCCTGGGCCCTGCCGATACCGGCGGCGCTCGACCCGGCCATGGCCGGGCCACTGTTTTGTGCAGGCTCCACGGTGTTCAACCCGCTGGTGCAATTCGATGTCAAGCCAACCGACCGGGTCGGCGTGGTGGGCATCGGTGGCCTCGGACACCTGGCACTGCGCTTTCTCAATGCCTGGGGCTGCGAGGTCACGGCGTTCACTTCCTCGTTGAGCAAACAGGACGAAGCCCTGCGCCTGGGTGCGCACAAGGTGGTGGCGTCGACTGACAGCCAGGCGCTCAAGTCGATTGCCGGCACGCTGGATTTCCTGCTGGTCACCGCCAACGCCAACCTCGACTGGTCAGCCATGCTGGCCACCCTGCGCGGCAGGGGTCGCCTGCATTTTGTCGGCATCGTGCCCAGCGCGATTCCCGTGCATGTGTTCGAGATGATTCCCCAGCAGAAAAACCTGTCCGCCTCACCGGTCGGCTCACCGTCCACCACGGCGACCATGCTTGAATTTTGCGCGCGGCATCAGATCCTGCCGCAGGTCGAGCTGTTTCCCATGAGTCGGGTCAACGAAGCCATCGACCACCTGCGCAGCGGCAAGGCACGCTATCGTGTGGTGCTGGATGCCAGTCAATAGGGATTGATTCATGCGTATCGCCTTGCTGTCCGACATCCACCTGTCCGTCAATGCCATACCGTTTCCGCAGGTGGATGCCGATCTTGTCGTGCTCGCCGGCGACATCTCCCGCCCCGCCGCGGCCATCGAGTGGGCCAGGGCGTGCCCTGCCCCGATCCTGTACGTGGCGGGCAATCACGAGTTCTATGGCAGTGACCTGATTTCGACCTACGAGGAGCTGAACAGGCTGGCGCAAGGCACACAGATCCATGTGCTGGAACGCTCGGAGCATGTGCATGAGGGCGTGCGGTTCCTGGGCTGCACCCTGTGGTCGGACTATCGGCTTTACGACGATCCGCAAGCGCGGGCGCATGGCATCGATCTGGCGACGACGCTGGTGCGGGACTTCAGCCGCATCAAAATCTCGCCCGACTTCGACGATCTGTTCAGCCCGGCGGTGTCCCAGTTGGTTTTCCTGCAAACCGTCGCCTGGCTGCAAGACTGTTTCACCCGTGACAGCACCACGCCCACGGTGGTGATTTCCCACTTCGCACCGACTCGGTCGAGCATCAGCCCGATTTTCCGGGATTCACCGATCAATTCGAGTTTTGTTTCCGACCTGGAGGAACGGATCCTGGCCTGGCAACCCGCCCTCTGGCTGCACGGCCATACCCACGGCAGTTTCGATTATCGCGTGGGCAATACCCGGGTGGTTTGCAACGCCCGGGGATACGCGAAAAACGGCATCAACGAGAACGCCGGTTTCAATGATGCGCTGGTGATTGAGCTGCAGGTGTAACGCGAACCGGCATCGACGCAGCGTCTAGACTTTGCAGTGGCAACGGGGTTGATCCAACCCCTCGACATCATGGGAGGCCGCGCCATGACGAAACCACTGTTCGGTGATGCCGTGCTCAGTAGCCGAATACTGAGAAAAGCCTCTCAAGGCATCGAGGGCACCAGCAACCTGGCCTATATCCTTTCGCTTTTTTCGCTTATCGAGGCTGCGGTTCTGTATGAGCAGCTCTGGTATGTCCCCATCGGAGATGCCAATGGCAACTTTGCGGAAAAATTTTGCATGTGGGACTTCCTGCACTCGGCGGGTGTACTCAAGTTGTATGAAGCAGACGACTGGAAGGAATCCAGTGCGCTGAGTCAAACAGTCAATCATGAGTGGCAGCAAAAAATACTCGATATATCCACGGTGCCAACTTATGCGCACGCGGGTCAGCAGCAGGTATTAAGCACGGCCTTTTACTACGCATTCGCCCACCCGGCCTGGGCGGAGTCCGTCTATGACAACCCGGAGGACAACCAGGAGTTCTTCACCCCTGGGCAGTTGCGCGACTGGCAGCGCTTCGCCTCTGGCAGCGACTTCGACCAGGCCGTTGAAGATGCCAACGACGGCGAGGATGGCGGGCGATACACGACGTGGGAGAACATGGCGAAAATCATGGCCAGAGCCACCATGATCGATGCGCTGGGCGCCGACTACGTCGGCGACGCCATCGAGAGCCCCATCATATTGATGGCCAATTCCATCGCCCACAAAAACACCGCCGCCCGCCTGTATGAGGTCTTGTCCGAAAACCTTGAGAGGAAAATAAAGGAACTGATCGACGATGGTTACAACTGTTCCCTGGCCATTCCTCCCATCGTGGCGCTGGTACTGGACAGATCGGACGGCAACTACGCCTCGATTTGCAGTGAAATACTGTCCCTGCGCGAGGAGTTCTCTGCTTTTCGCGCACGTTATCGTGCTTATCAGGACACGCTGAAAAATCCTGCCGACAGGACACTCAACGAGCTGGCCGGCTTGAAAAGAAGCCAGATGGAAGAAGTGACGGCCGCCTTGAACAAAATAGCGGCCAAAAGAACGGACAGTACAATCCTGACAGAGATTTTCGGCGCGGAGATATCAACCGGTTCGCAAGCCGGAAACAGCCTTGAATTCAGTCCGAAACTGTCGATCAACGAACTGCTCAAGCTGGCAACCAACGAACTTCATCTGGCCAACATAAAAGGCAGGGCCAGTGTACTTTTCGACACTTACGAAAAGGTCAAAAACATTCGTCAGTACCATAAGTTGCTGCAAAAAAGATTGGGCGTTTCCATTGCGCGCGAGCAGGTAGATAACTACGGAAAATACGCTTCCATTGTTGAATCCATTTCGAATGTGGCGCGGCATTGATCAGCCCGAATCCGGGCAAATGAATGTTGCCGGGCGTCATACCAAAGCGTTAAGCCCGGACACCCATGTCTGGTAGTCAGTGCCCTGCATTGCCCCTAAATTTCCCGCAACCGGGGAGTCGCCTCGGGCCTTGCAAACGACCTCCAGAATTAACGTGAGTGTTGATGATGACTGACGAGACAAGCGGTACCACACGTCGTGGCTTGATCACGACCGGCGCCATGGCCGCCGCCCTGGCGGTGACTTTGCCCGCACTGGCGGCGCAGCAGAACCCTGCGTCATCTGCTACGGCAGGCAAGAACGACGGCAATGCCAGTGGTTCGGGGACGATCACGGTCAAGGACGGTACGCAAATTTTCTACAAGGACTGGGGCTCCGGACAGCCGATCGTGTTTCACCATGGCTGGCCCCTGTCCAGTGACGACTGGGACGCGCAGATGCTGTTCTTCCTCGACAAGGGCTTCCGTGTCATTGCTCACGATCGCCGCGGCCATGGTCGCTCGTCACAAACGGCGGTCGGCAATGAGATGGATACCTACGCCGCCGACGTCGCTGAACTGATGGCACATCTGAACATCAGCAACGCCGTGCACGTCGGTCACTCCACCGGCGGCGGTGAAGTGGCACGTTATGTGGCCCGCCATGGCCGCGGTCGCGTGGCCAAGGCCGTGCTGATCGGCGCAGTACCGCCGATCATGGTGCGTACCGCGAAGAATCCGGGGGGTATTCCCGTCGATGTCCTGGATGGTTTGCGCAAATCCGTGGCCGAAAATCGCACGCAGTTTTACCGTGACTTTCCCACCGGTCCGTTCTACGGTTTCAATCGCCCCGGCGCCAAGGTTTCCCAGGCGATCATCGACAACTGGTGGCGCCAGGGCATGAACGGCGGGGCCAAAGCGCAGTACGACTGCATCCGCGCCTTTTCGGAAACCGACTTTACCGAAGACCTGAAGAACATCGACGTGCCGACCCTGGTGCTGCATGGCGAAGACGACCAGATCGTCCCGATTGCCGATTCGGCACACCTGTCGATCAAGCTGCTCAGGCACGGAACGCTGAAAACCTACCCCGGCCTGCCCCACGGCTTGTGCACGACCCATGCCGAGGTCATCAACCGCGACTTGCTGGCATTCATCAAGGGCTGATAACCGCCTTGCCGGTGCCGATCATGATGAACTTCATGTTCGGCACCCTGCCCTCCCGGACATTCAACATGGACATAGCACCACGTTTCATCATCCATGAAACGGCCCACTGGATACTCAACCATCACATGTCGACAAAGCTTCCCGGCTATGTGGTGCTGGGGACTCGCCACCCGATACGCGAACTGTCGGACCTGCCGGACGATGCACTGGCCGAGTTGGGCGTGCTGCTGGCCCGGGTCCAGAAAACCCTGCAAGCGGTGCTGGAGCCCAAGTGGCTCTACATCAGCCGATTCGGCCATGACCCACGTTTCCCTGTGCACTTTCACTTCATCCCGGTGTACCACTGGGTCGAGGATCTGTTTTTCAAGGATGATCGGTACCGGCTACTGAAGAACTTCGGCGCGCCGGCCGATGAGCACACACTGACCGACGGTGCGGAACTGACCCTGTTCATCTGGCGCGAATTCGGCGAAAGCCCCGAACCGCCGAGCGTTCAGGGCCCCTCAGTCGAACAGATCATTGATCGCTTGCGGCTGGCGTTCCACCCCTGTAGGAGCGAGCATGCTCGCGAAAAACGTCAACGATAACGCGTGTGTTGAGGATTAACGCGACCTCGCATTGTGCGACGCCATCGAAAACGCCTTCGCCTGTAGGAGCGAGCGATGCGGCGACCCGACTTGCCCGCGAACACGGCCTTGCGCCATGCGGTGTATTCGACGACGCCTTCGCCGGCAAGCCTGGCTCCTACGGTTTCAAGGCGGTTTTGCGTCGTGCGGTGCCTTCGACGACACCTTCGCCCGTAGGAGCGAGGCTCGCCCGCGAAGGCGGCCTTGCGTCATGCAGTGCCTTCGAAGACGCCTTCGCCGGCAAGCCTGGCTCCTACGGTTTCAAGGCGGTCTTGCGTCGTGCGGTGTATTCGACGACGCCTTCGCCCGTAGGAGCGAGGCTCGCCCGCGAAGGCGGCCTTACGCCATGCGGTGTATTCGACGACACCTTCGCCCGTAGGAGCGAGGCTCGCCCGCGAAGGCGGCCTTATGTCATGCGGTGTATTCGAAGACGCCTTCGCCGGCAAGCCTGGCTCCTACGGTTTCAAGGCGGTCTTGCGCCAATGCGGTGTCTTCGAGGGCGCCTTCGCCGGCAAGCCTGGCTCCTACAGAGGCCGGTAGTTGGCCCGTGCCGCGTGCAGTTTCTTGTAGCTGTCGATCAGCCGCAGGTGCCGGTCGAGCCCTTCGAGCTTCATGCTGGTGGGGGTCAAGCCATAGAAACGTACACTGCCGTCGACCGAACCGATCGCAGCGTCCATGCGCTCATCGCCAAACATCCGGCGGAAGTTGACTTCGTAGTCGGCCAGTTCCAGATCGTCGTCCAGCTGCATTTCCAGCACGACGTTCACCGCCTGGTAAAACAGGCCGCGCTCGACGGTGTTGTCGTTGTACTGCAGGAAGGCTTCCACCAGATCCTTGGCCTGTTCGAACTTCTGCAAGGCCAGGTAAATCAGCAGCCGCAGCTCCAGGATCGTCAACTTGCCCCAGGGCGTGTTGTCGTCGAATTCGATACCGATCAAGGTGGTGATGTCGGTGTAATCATCCAGCTCGCTGTTTTCCAGGCCCTTGGCCAGCGTCCGCAAACCGACTTTGCTCAGGTTGTGCAAGTTGAGGATATCGGCACGGAACTGCAGCGCTTTGTTGGTGTTGTCCCAGATCAGGTCTTCGACCGGATAGATCTCCGAGTAATCCGGCACCAGAATGCGACAGGCCTTTGCACCGATGTGCTCATAAACCGCCATGTACACTTCCTTGCCCATGTCCTGAAGGATGCCGAACAGGGTCGCCGCCTCCTGTGTATTGGAGTCTTCGCCATGGCCGGAGAAATCCCACTCGACGAATTCGAAGTCCGGTTTGGCACTGAAGAAGCGCCACGACACCACACCGCTGGAGTCGATGAAGTGCTCGACAAAATTGTTCGGTTCGATCACCGCCTGGCCTTCGAAGGTCGGCTGAGGCAGGTCGTTCAGCCCTTCAAAGCTGCGCCCCTGCAACAACTCGGTCAGGCTGCGTTCAAGCGCCACTTCAAAACTTGGATGCGCCCCGAATGAGGCGAACACGCCGCCGGTGCGTGGGTTCATCAGGGTGACGCACATCACCGGGAACTCACCGCCCAGCGACGCATCCTTCACCAGCACCGGAAAGCCCTGCTCTTCCAGGGCCTGAATGCCCGCCAGAATGCCCGGATACTTCGCCAGCACCTCTTGCGGCACATCCGGCAGGGCCATTTCGCCTTCGAGGATTTCGCGTTTTACCGCCCGCTCGAAGATCTCCGACAGGCACTGCACCTGCGCTTCGGCCAGCGTGTTGCCGGCGCTCATGCCATTGCTCAGGTACAGGTTTTCGATCAGGTTGGAGGGGAAATACACCACCTCGTTGTCCGACTGGCGCACAAACGGCAGCGAACAGATGCCACGCTGGGTATTGCCGGAGTTGGTGTCGTACAGGTGCGAACCGCGCAGCTCGCCGTCGCGGTTGTAGATGTCCAGGCAGTATGGATCGAGGATTTCAGCCGGCAGCTCGTCTTTCGGGCCAGGCTTGAACCAGCGCTCATCGGGGTAATGCACAAAGGGCGCGTTGGCGATGTCTTCGCCCCAGAACTGGTCGTTGTAGAAGAAGTTGCAGTTCAGTCGCTCGATGAACTCGCCCAGTGCCGACGCCAGCGCGCTTTCTTTTGTCGCGCCCTTGCCGTTGGTGAAGCACATCGGCGAGTGCGCATCGCGGATATGCAGCGACCACACGTTGGGAACGATGTTGCGCCACGAAGCGATCTCAATCTTCATGCCCAGGTCGGCCAGAATGCCGGACATGTTGGCGATGGTTTGCTCCAGCGGCAGGTCCTTGCCCATGATGTAAGTGCCTGCATCCGAGGCCAGATTCGGCATCAGCAATGCCTGGGCATCGGCATCCAGGTTCTCGACTTCCTCGATCACGAACTCGGGCCCGGTTTGCACCACTTTCTTTACCGTGCAACGGTCGATGGAGCGCAAAATGCCCTGGCGGTCCTTGGGGGAGATATCGGCGGGCAATTCGACCTGAATCTTGAAAATCTGGTTGTAGCGGTTTTCCGGGTCGACAATATTGTTCTGCGACAGGCGAATGTTATCGGTGGGGATATTGCGGGTTTCGCAGTACAACTTCACAAAGTAAGCCGCACACAACGCCGACGAAGCCAGGAAGTAATCGAACGGACCCGGTGCCGAGCCATCGCCCTTGTAGCGAATGGGTTGATCGGCGATTACCGTAAAGTCGTCGAACTTAGCCTCAAGTCGAAGGTTGTCGAGAAAATTGACCTTGATTTCCATGCGCGATTACCAGAAAGCGAGCTAAACGAATGGCCGCCATTATCCGGTTTTTCAGTCGGAAGTCTTGTGCTTTCGGCACAGCCCGCCAGCCGGTCCCGCTGGCGTTTGTACCGGATCAAACCCATGATCAATGCGTTAGCCGGGTAGTTAATCGGCGTTTAAATGCTCTATCGATACTTGCATTTGAAACGGTATTCAGCTGTAGAAACCATCCATCAAGTTAAAACTTCAACAGTGTTCATTCCCACGCCTTACCCTGCTCCGCCAGGTTTGCATCGATACCCTTTAAAAACTCGCCGATCGTCGAGAGCACGGCCTGCGGATGCTCGCGATGAGGGACATGGCCACATTCGGGGAGGATGTGCAGGCTTATCGGTGAGCTCACCCCGCGGGCCATGCGTTCCAGGTGATGCGTTGAGCCGTACTCATCCCGATCGCCATGCATCGCCAGCAGTGGGCAGCGAACCCTCGCCAGTTGCGGGTCCAGGTTCCATGGGCCGAAGGCATCCGAAAGCCAGGTTCCGATCCATGCGTTGAGCACCCAGCGGGCCTTGTCACCGTGGTATTTCTGCAAGCGTTCCAACTGCCCCGGTTCGGCAAACTGCCGTTCAGCCTGGCGGATACCGTCCAGCGTCAAGGGCTCGACAAATGTCTGCGCCGACTCACTGATCACTCCTTGGCAACGCTGTGGATGGGCGGCCGCGCAGCCAATCGCCATGCCTGCGCCAACACTATGGCCCAGCACCACGAACTGGTTCAGGTCGAAATGCTGGCGAACGGCTTCAAAGCCGCCCATGGCTTCACCCTCGATGAAGCCCGGTGCAAGCAAACCCGCAAAGGCAGCCGAACGTCCGAATCCCAAGCGGTCGTAGGCAATGACCCTACGCCCGCTGGCCAGCGCCAGTCGCTCGGGAAAATCGCGCCACAATTCAACGCAACCCAGCGAATCGTGCAGCAGGACGATAGGCGCACCACGCGCCGGGTCAGGGCTCCAGCACTGGGCAAACAGTTGTCCATCGGGGGTTTCGATCCAGTGTTGGCGGGTTGAAACGGCGTGCACGGCTGAACTCCTTTGTGATGAAGGATCCGCATCGTAGCACCGGGCCATTTGCCAGTGCATTCACGACTCGCCTGAAACAGCGGGTCCGGGATCGGGGTGCCGTTGCAGCCCGTCAGCCCATCCGTTGGGCAGGCTGCGGCGGTCTAACCTGAACAATGCACGACCTTCAACACAGGCATGAACAAGGGGGAAACCGTGAAGATGGGCACCATCGCATGCCAATGCCCGCCATGGGTCTTCCCTGCCCTGCTGGCCATCAACCTTGCACTGACGGCAGGATGTGCAGGCAAAGCGACCACCACGCGCCAGGCAACCCCGGTCACAGGCTCGGCCTGCTATGCCAAGGCATTGCCCACCGTCGGCGAGGGCGGCCTGGCCTGGGGCTCCACCTTGAGCATCGCGCGCAAAAAGTCCATGGATAACTGTATTCGCTATGCCGGCCGGTCCGGTGGCACGCCGCAGACCTGCCAGGTGGTGCTGTCCGAGTGCAAATGACCCGAACACAGATTTCCCTGTAGGAGCGAGCAAGCTCGCGATGGAGGCCCGGACACCACGGGCATCCAGACAGCCCCCGTCATCGTTGACGACCATCGCGAGCGTGCTCGCTCCTACATGTCAAACAATGGCAAAAACGGCTTGTTTGTAGGAGCGAGCAAGCTCGCGATGGTGGCCCGGACACCGCGGACATCCAGACAGCCCCCGTCATCGTTGACGACCATCGCGAGCGTGCTCGCTCCTACACGTCAATTAATGGCAAAAACGGCTTGTTTGCCTACCATTAATGAGCAGCACCGAAGCTGAGGTTTGCCTTCACCTCACCGGCATCGATCCACTTTTTCAAACCTGCCTGATCCCAGGGAGGGTGCGATGCATATTCCATGGCTTTACGCCGTGTCGACCGTAGTGTTCCTGAGCGGATCCGCCTGCCTTGCGCAGGCAGAGGACGCACCCGCCCCGCCCCCGGCCAGCACTGCCGGGACTGCGCCGGTCGAGGCGGCCAAGGATGCCGTTTTCAATCAGGAACAGCTGGATCAGATGCTGGCGCCCATCGCGCTTTACCCGGACCCTCTGCTGTCACAGGTACTGATGGCCGTCACTTACCCTGGAGAAGTCGGCGAGGCGGTCGCCTGGTCCAAGGCCAACCCTAAGGCCAAGGGCGATGATGCGGTCAAGCAAGTGGCCAACCAGACCTGGGACCCGAGCGTGCAGGCCCTGGTCGCCTTTCCGCAGGTGCTCGCGACGCTGGGACAGGACCCGGTCTGGGTGCAGCGCCTGGGCGATGCCTTTCTGGCCCAGCCCGATGATGTGATGACCAGTGTGCAACGCTTGCGGCATCAGGCACAGGCCGCCGGCAACCTGCAAAGCAACCAGTACCAGAACGTGACGATACAGAACGTCGCGGCTCCCGCCCCTGCCCCGGCACCTGCGACCACGACAGCGGCCCCTGCACCGGCTCCCGCAGCCAGCGCCTCGACCATCATCATCCAGCCCGCCGATCCGCAAGTGGTTTACGTCCCCAGCTACAACCCGACCACCACCTACGGCACCTGGGCTTATCCCGCGTCGCCTCCGGTGTACTACCCTCCACCGCCCGCTTATTACCCGGGTTCGGCCTTGATGGCCGGCCTGGCGTTCGGTACCGGCGTGGCCATCGTCGGCGCGATCTGGAGCAACTGCGACTGGGGCAATAACGACATCGACATTGACGTCAATCGCTACAACAACATCAATCGCAATAACCAGATCACCAATAACCAGAACAAGTGGCAGCACAACGCTGTTCACCGCGATGGCGTGCCCTATCGGGACAACAGGAGCCGCCAGCAGTACGGCCGGCAACTGAACGGCGCCAATCAGCGCACGGCCTTTCGCGGGGACGATGCCCAGCGCGCCCAGGCGCGTGACAGAGCCCGCAGTTCAATGGAGACGCACGGCATCGAACGCCCCGCGACCAGCAACCGCCAAGCCCGAGACCAGGCACGCCGGGCACAGGCCGAGGGCTCGGTGGGCAATCGGATGCAGGCCGGTGGCGACAGAGCGAAGCTTGCCGACCGTGGCCAGGGTACGGCCAGGCCTTCTCGGGAAAACCCGCAGGCCAGGAACCAGCTCGCCCAGAACAATCAGGCCCGGCAGGAACGCGCGCAGACGCGCCAGGCGCCGCAACAACGAGCGGCCCCCAGTCGGGGCAGCGCCCGCAACAACGCATTTGCCGGCGCTCGCACACCGTCCCAGACCAACGCACAAGCCCTGCGTGGTCGAGCCAGTCAGGCATCGGCCCAGCGCCCTGCCGCCGCGCGGTCGGCTGGCCATCAGATCAGCCGGCCATCGGCACCGATGCGTTCAAGGGGGGGCCGGCGGTGAACAGCCAACTCGCAATCAAAGCATTCAGGGGCCTGCTGCTTCAGGTCCTGGTGATTGCCGGGGGCCTTGCAGGCTCGTGCATGGCCACTGCGCAAGAAGCCTTTCCAACACCGGAAAAAGCCGCTGAAGCGTTCGTCGAGGCACTGGGCACCGAGCATGCCGATCAGGCGCGCCTGACGGAGCTGCTCGGAGAAGACTGGCGCACCTACATCCCCCGCGAAGGCGTGCAGCGCAGTGACGTGGATGCGTTTTTGAAGCAGTACCACGAGCAGCACCAGATTGAAAAACCCGACGAGCGCAAAGCGATCCTGGCGGTCGGCAACGATCAATGGACGCTGCCGATTCCCATGATCAAAGGCGCCAAAGGTTGGCACTTCGACATGAAGGCCGGCAGCGTCGAAATCCGCGCTCGTCGTATCGGTCGTAATGAACTGGCCGCCGTGCAAGCGGTGCTGACCTATCACGATGCACAAATGGACTACGCCTCCGAGGATCGCGACGGCGACGGCGCACTGGAATACGCGCAACACATCTTCAGCACCCCTGGCGAGCACGACGGTCTCTATTGGGCGGACGACGACAGCGGTCAGATCAGCCCGTTGGGCCCCATGTTCGGCAATGCCATTAATGACGAGGACTGGCATGGCTACCACTTCCGCATCCTCAATGCCCAGGGCCCTTCGGCACCGGGCGGCGCCTACAGCTACCTGATCGGCGACAAGATGAGCCGGGGTTTTGCATTGATCGCCTGGCCGGCCAAATACGATGACACCGGGGTGATGAGTTTCATGATCAGCCATGATGGCCAGGTGTTCGAAAAAGACCTGGGGCCCAACGGTGAAAAACTCGCGCTGGCGATGAAGCGTTTCGATCCGGATGACAGCTGGAAGGAAGTGCCGGCCGATCAAGCACCTGCCGGCACTGGAACGGCAGCCGCTGATTGATGACCCGCAGGGGTCGACGCGCTCAGCGACAATGGCTGAACGCGTCGACCGCTGACTTCAGGACCTCACGAACGCCAGCAGATCGGCGTTGAGCCTGTCCTTGTGCGTGTCGGTAATGCCGTGCGGCGCCCCTTCGTAGACGATCAGCTTGCTGTCCTTGATCAACCTGGCCGAAGCACGTCCGGCGGCGTCGATCGGTACGATCTGATCATCGTCCCCATGAATGATCAGGGTCGGCACGTCGAACTTCTTCAAGTCCTCGGTGAAGTCGGTCTCGGAGAACGCCTTGATGCTGTCATGGGTGTTCTTGTGGCCGCCCAGCATGCCTTGCAGCCACCAGGCATAGATCACGCCATGCGACGGCGTGGCGCCGGGGCGGTTGTAGCCGAAGAACGGTCCGCTGGGGATGTCGATGAACAACTTCGAACGATCCGCCAGAAAGCCCTCGCGAATGCCGTCGAAGACGGCAATGGGCAGCCCGCCGGGATTGGCCTCGGTCTTGACCATCAAGGGCGGCACGGCGGAAATCAGCCCTGCCCTTTTCACCCGTCCGGTACCGTGACGACCGATGTACCTCGCCACCTCGCCTCCCCCCGTGGAAAAACCGAACAGGGTCACGTCCTTAAGGTCCAGGTGTTCGAGCAACTGCGCCAGATCATCGGCGTAATGATCCATGTCGTTGCCGTCCCAGGGCTGGCTGGAGCGCCCATGCCCGCGCCGGTCATGGGCAATGCAGCGAAAACCGTTGGAGGCCAGGTGAAACATCTGCGACTCCCAACTATCGGCGTTCAATGGCCAGCCATGGCTGAACACGACAACCGGGCCCTTGCCCCAATCCTTGTAGTAGATCTCTACGCCGTCTTTGGTGGTGAAAGTACTCATGGTTTGTGCACTCCCTGATAGGTTTCACGAAAGAACGCCGGGATGCAGGATTGCACGGCAAGCCGCACCGTCGGGCCATTGAGAAGTTCGCGCCGGGATTGATCGGGATCAGGCCTGGAAGCCGTCTTGATTTTCTCGACCAGAGAATGAATAGCATCGTTTGCCGATTTTGCGAGTGACAGGCTCGGGTCGTTTCAAGACGCACCTGATAATCAAGACCGACGGAAGTTCTTCTCGATCGCCCCTCAATCCGTACAAACCGGCAGCCCGTACGTCAACGCAAGTTCCAAGGCCGGTTGCAAGGGGTATAACTATCAGAACAAAAAACGGGTCACCCGCAACAGGCCCTCCAAAGGCAGCCCCCGGACCTGATCGGCGCCCGCGGCGCGGAGCATTGTGATGAGTTCCAGAGCATGGCGATGGGCTCGCAAGAGCCTTCTTGGCTGCATCGAACTGACCTTGCTGGTCACTCCACTGTGCGCCAGCGCCATGTTCAAGTGCCAGGCCAGGGACGGAACCATCAGCTACACCCGCCAGGACATCGCGAACGCCCGTTGCACTCGCGTCAATGGCATGGCAGACACGGGCGCCAGGGCAATGGCCCTGCCACGGGTCGTGCGAAAAGATGACTCGGGCGCGATGCGCATTCGGGTCTACACCTTCATCCACAGGGGCGTTCGTCAATATGTGAGCCGGCGCCCTGTCGGGATCTCCGCACGGGTCGATGTCCTTGAGCTCTATTACATCAAGGGCTGCTATCTGTGCACGGCGCCGAAGGATTTCAAGGTCACTTCACTGCGCCTGGACACCCAGTCCTATCGGCGGGAAATCGAAGCCGCTGCGGGTCATTACGGTGTCGACAGGGCGCTGGTCCGCGCGGTGATACACGCCGAATCGGCGTTTCGCCCCAACGTCATTTCCGAAGCCGGCGCGCGGGGGCTGATGCAGTTGATGCCCTCCACCGCCGAGCGCTTCGCCGTGGACGATCCGTTCGACGCACGACAGAACATTCGAGGCGGCGTGCGCTACCTGGCCTGGCTGCTCAAACGCTTCAACGGCAACCAGGTGCTGGCGTTGGCAGGTTACAACGCCGGCGAAGCGTCCGTGGTCGAGTACAACGGGGTGCCTCCCTACGCCGAGACGCAATCCTACGTCACGCTTGTGCAGTCCTTGACCGAACGCTATCGCAACCAGCGCTAGACTGTGCGGGGCGTCAAGATGGCCAAGGCAACCGCCACGATGAAGAGCGCCGGCACATCACCTGCCAGGTGCCCCATTTGTCCCGGCTGGGTGACCGCCTGGATGGCCATGATTGCTGCGTGTACGACGCTGGACCACACGGTGAACCAGATCAGGCTCAGATTGGCCAATGGATCACGTGCGGCCAGGATCAGGAACGCGCCAAGTGTGGCGTAGATGCCAACGATCATCATCGGGTAGTCCGAGTGACCGACGTGCCAGGCCCAGCCGGACGGCCAGAACAACATCAATGGGTAGAGAGCAAGGCACGCGAGGCCAGCCAACACCAGAACGATGCGCAAATACCTGAGGCGATCGACTACGGTCATGGCGGCCTCCTCTTTGGGCCTTTCTCTGAATAGACCCCTGGCTGGTTGATACACCCTGAACGCAAAGCTCCACCTGCTCAATCCGTTCCGGCAGCAGACCAAGCATAGCTACTCATTGGCTATCGCCCCGTCCACCGGCAGCCATGGGCCGTCAGTCGTCCATCGATGCCAGGAGCCACTGCCAGAAAATCTCGGCGCAGGCGGAACGCTTGCGATGCTTTTGCGACACCAGGAACTCGCCATTGCCCGTCACGCATTCAAAAGACGTCACCCGCTGCAATTCTCCCTTGGCCAGCGCCTCGGCAGCCATGAACGTCCAGGCCAGACCAATACCCATGCCTTGTTGAACGGCCCGATAGGCCAACGTCAGTTGGTTGAAGACCGGGGCTTTGTCCCGCGGTGTGTAGTCGATGCCAAAGTGGCCGAACCATTCATGCCAGTCCAGGCATTGCCAGGCGCGGGTGTCGATCTGCACCAGGTTGGCCTGCGCCAATTGTTCCAGCGTCTTGATCGCCGATACATCCTGTGACGGATGGGCCACGGCATAGACGACTTCCGGTAGCAGGAAATCGCTGTCCAGCGAGGGCCATTCGCCAGAGCCGTAAAGAATGCCCACGTCGAAATCATTGAGGCTGGCCTCGTCGAACTCGTTGATCGCGTGAACGTGCACGGCAATGTCGGGGTATGCCTTGTTGAATTCGATCAGTTTCGGGAACAGCCAGAACTGGGCCAAGGCATGGGTCGCCAGCACCGAGACGGCGTTGGACTGATGGACATTGCGAATTCGCGTGACGCTTTGGTACATCGTGGCGAGAAGCACGTTGACCGTCATCAGCAGCTCATCGCCTGCGCCGGTCAGCTCGACGCCCCGTGGTTTGCGCTCGAAGAGCGGGACGCCCATGCAGTCTTCAAGCTGGCGCATCTGCTTGCTCACCGCGCTCTGAGTCAGAAACAGCTCACCCGCTGCCCCCGTGAAACTGGCGTGTCGTCCCACGGCCTCGAATGTGATCAGGGTTTCCAGTGGGGGCAAGGTACGCAGGTAACGGTTAATGAGGATTCTCCTGAACGGGTGATAGCCGCACGACATTCCGCTTGGGAATGGGTGACCCACTTTTTATCGCAGGTTGCGCTTGTATACCATGGCTAGAATGCCGCTAAACAGCCTGTCAGAGCCAAGATGATGAACAGTGGGATTGTATTTGCGATTTTGGCGGGTGCCATTTGGGGAGGCGTGATTATCGCCCCGTCGTTACTGCCGGAATTCAATGCGGTGCTGATCAGCAGTGTACGGTTTGCGATGTACGGGCTGATCTCGCTCCTTGTGGCTTTACCGCTTGCATCGCGCCTGCTTCGCAAGCTGACGCGCCGCGATGCCTTGATGCTGCTGCGTCTTTCATTCACCGGAAACATTTTGAACTACGCACTGCTGGGCGCTTCCGTACAGCTGAGCGGCGTGACTGCCGCAGCCCTTATCAACGGCATGATGCCGGTCGCCATTACCTTTCTGGGGCGTGGCGATGCAGGGTCCCTGCCCCTGACCAAGCTCAAGCTGCCCCTGCTGCTGGTATTCCTGGGCATCGTATCGGTCAGTCTCGAACACTCGGGCGCGCAGGCAACCGGTACTTCGCTGTTTTCCCAATTGCTGGGCCTGGCCTGCGGGTTCAGCGGCGTGGTCTGTTGGTCGTGGTACGCGACCCACAATGCCCGTTACCTCAAGCAAAGCCACTTCAACAGCAGCGAATGGTCGACGTTGGTGGGCATCGTGACGGGCGTCGTGGCGGTCGTGTTCGGCATCGCGGCCTTGCTACTGTTCCCGAACCTGGTACCCGCTCAGGTTGAAAACAGCCGCTGGACGGTTTTCCTTTGGGTCTGCCTGTTCCTGGCACTGTGTGGTTCGTGGGTTGCCAATGCGCTATGGAATGCCTGCTCGCGTCGAATGGCCTCGTCATTGAGCGGCCAGATGATCGTGTTCGAAACGCTGTTTGCCTGTGTATACGGTTTTCTGTTCAGCCAGCGGGTGCCTGGCTTGATGGAGGTGACATCAATCGCATTGTTGGTGGGTGGGGTCGTCTGGGCGGCGAAGCGCCATCGGGTGCTGCCAGTGAAACAGGTTGAACCGTAGGCGCCGCTGGCCGTTTTCTACCTGTCACGGACGGTCAACGGTTCTGATAAATTGCTACACATTCACTCCACTTTCGAGATCCACGATCAATGAGAGTTATTCGTAGCAAGGATTTCACAGCCACTCGCGCCTGGGGTGCTGACGACATCGCCAACATGGATGGAACCACCGTCCGACTGCACTGGACCGACCAGCCATACAAGTGGCATGTCAATGATGGCGAGGAGGTATTCGCAGTCCTCGACGGCACGGTCGATATGCATTATCGCGAGTCAGGCATTGAACACGTCGTGACATTGGTGGTGGGCGACGTGTTTTTCGCAGGGGTTGGATGTGAACATGTTGCACATCCTCGCGGAGAAGCGCGGATTCTGGTCATCGAACGTGAGGGCAGCGTTTGAGTTGCCCAGGCTTTCGCTCGTGATGATCAGTGCCCCGACAGATCGTTCAGGATCGATGGCGGGCATTGAAGACAGGCCGCTGTGGGCCGATTGCTGCCTGCCAGGGACGACAACTGCCGCCCAAGAGCGGGGGTTTTGAGTAGAGAAAATAAATCCTTCCCCGTTATCCCCGCTTTATCCCCCCTTCCCGCCGTCTGACAGCGATCTGGTTTCGTCAGTCTGCGCCAGGTTGCAGGCCCCGATGATGTCGATGGCCTTCTGCGCGATCGGTGACAGTGTCCGATGCGCCAGATAGGTAATGACGAATTGCGTGGAGACGTCAGAAGCATCCTCGAAAACGATTCGCCTGAGATGGCCATTGCGTAGCTCGTTGTGCACGGCACTGAACGGCGCAAAGAGAATGACATCCGATTGCAGGGCCAGGTCGCGCAGCACCTGGAAGTTGTTGCATTCGATGTCGAATGAAAAGCTCTGTGCAGCCTCCAGGCGCATGAATGCCCGAAAGGCTTCCCGGGCATCGTCAGGCACCGGCACGCAGGCCAGGGGAAAGTCGCGCAACAACGAGACCTCGTGCTTTTGCTGCTCGAACAGCGGATGCCCGCTGCGAGCACACCAGCCGCAGGGCATCGGCGGCAGTTGCAGGATGGTCAGGTCGGGGAACGGTGCAATGGCCTGGCGTGTCGTGACGAGAAAGTCGTAGCGCTCCTCGCGCAGGTGCTTGAGCAACATCTGCCAGTCCTCCACTTCGGCCCGGATCTTAAGGCCTGGATGGGCACCGCTCAGTTGAGCCAGGGTTTCGGTGAGCAGTGTCGCGGCAGGGAACGGGCCGATGCCGAAGCTCAGCTCGCCCAGTTCGAAATTATTGAACAGCTGCACATCGCGCTCCAGCGCGCGCAATTCAAACAGTGCCCGGCGGGCGCGTTCCAACACCAACTGGCCGCCCGGGGTCATCACGATGCCCCGTGGCTGGCGGTCGCAGAGCGGCACACCGAGCGTGTCCTCCAGACTCTGAATACTGCGCGTCAAGGCCGACTGAGTGAGATGGACCTTTGCCGACGCCTTGACGAAGGAGCCTTCCTCGGCCAAGGCCACAAGGTGTTCGAGTTGCCGAAAATTCATGGTATGAGCCTGATGCAATTAAGGCATTCAAAATATGCAATAGAAGTATATCTACCTCTGCTTTAGCCTGCTCGCAACCCCCCCAATAAAAACAAGAAGAGACGTTAACCATGAATGCTCATGTCTGTTTTGACCCGTCCAGCATCCGCGCAATCCTGGATCGCCAGCCCGTAGCCTGAGGCCGGCCACGCGATTGTTCCACTTGCGTTCGCACGTGCCTGACGCGTGCGCTCCTCTCGCCAGAATCCCGGATTTTTTCAATGACTTACGATTACATCATTGTCGGAGCCGGCTCTGCCGGCTGCGCCCTGGCCGGCCGCCTGGCCGATGCGCGGATTGGCAGCATCGCCCTGCTCGAAGCCGGTGGCCACGACCAGAAGCGAGTGATCAGCGTGCCCATCGGTTTTGCCGCCACGGTACCCAAGGCCGGCGCCTTCAACTATGGTTTTGAAACCGAACCGCAGCCAGGCCTCGATGGCCGGCGGAATTTCCAGCCACGCGGCCGTGGCCTGGGCGGATCGTCGTCTATCAACGCCATGGTTTACATTCGTGGTGTACCCAGCGACTACGACCATTGGGCTGAGCAGGGTTGCGAGGGGTGGGGCTGGCAGGATGTCCTGCCGTATTTCAAGCGATCGGAAGGCAATATCCGCCTTGCCGGGCGCCAGCAGAACGATCTGCATGGCGGACGCGGACCGCTGAAGGTCGCCGACACGCGCAGCACCAACCCCTTTGACCGGCGCTTTATCGAAGCCGCGCAGGCGGCGGGGCATCCCTATAACGATGATTTCAACGGCAGCACCCAGGAAGGCGTGGGTTTCTACCAGCGCACCCAGCTTGACGGCGAACGCTGGAACGCCGCGCGCGCCTATCTGCACGGTGGCCAGGGGGCGTTCAACGGCGGGCGCGAAAACCTTTCGGTACTGCCCGATACCCAGGTGCTGCGCATCCTCTTCGAGAGCAAGCGTGCGGTGGCGGTGGAAGTGGTGCACAACGGCGAGCACAAGGTGCTGCGCGCCCGCCGGGAAATCATCCTCAGCGCCGGTGCCTTTGGCTCGCCACAGCTGCTGATGGCTTCAGGCGTCGGACCGGCAGAGCATCTGACCGAGCATGGCGTCGGGCTGATCCACGATCTTCCTGCGGTGGGCCAGAACCTTCAGGAGCATGTGGATGTCCAGTTGCACAAGCGCCTGTTCAGCACCGACCTCTACGCCGCGACCATCCCCGGCGGCCTGCGCCTGCTTGGCGAGTGGCGGCGCTACCAGCGTGAACGCTATGGCATGTTCGCCTCGAATATCGTCGAGACCGGGGCGTTCCTGAAAAGTCGCGCCGAGCTTGCGGAACCGGATCTGCAGTTGCACTTCGGCACCGCCCTGGGCGACACGAAAAAGCTCGGCACACACGGTTATAACTGCCATGTCTGCGTATTGCGTCCGCACAGCCGTGGCCAGGTCCGGCTGGCCAGCGCCGACGCGCGCGTGGCGCCGAGGATCGACCCGAACCTGCTGGGCGATGCGCGCGACCTGGAAACCCTGCTGGCCGGTGTGCACATCGTCAAGCGGATCTTCGACCAGCGTCCTTTGGCAAGCCTGGGTGGCCAGCCCCATTGCCATGCACACCTGAAGTTCGATGGCAGCGACGACGAGGCGGTCAAGCAAATGATCCGCGAAAAAGCGGCCACCGCGTTCCATCCGGTGGGTACCTGCCGCATGGGGGCGGACGCCGATTCGGTGGTCGATCCGCAGTTGCGGGTGCGAGGTGTGCAAGGGTTACGGGTAGTGGACGCATCCATCATGCCCACACTGATCGGAGGCAATACCAATGCGCCGGCCATGATGATCGGCGAAAAGGCCGCCGATATGCTTATTGGAGAGCAAGTGCAATGAAGTCCCGCGCGCACATTTCCCTCACCGGGCAGCGTCATACTCATCGGGGGCGTCAGGGTGTCCTGGCGCTGGCGCTTGCCGCCGCTTGCCTGGCACCCGCCCACGCCGAGGGTCCGCTGGCACTGGCCAAACCCGCCAGCCCGGCCACCCTGGCCAGTAATGCGGCAATGGCCAAGGCCTTGCCCTGGGACGACCGGCAGGATTTCGAGGATGCGCGCCATGGTCTGGTTGCGGCCTTCTCCGGGTCGATCAAAGACGATGACGGAAAGATTATCTGGGACACCCGCCAGTACGATTTCCTCGCTGCCGACACGGTCCCGGACACCGTGAATCCGAGCCTCTGGCGGATGGCCCGGCTCAATGCCAATGCCGGGCTGTTCAAGGTCGCCGATCGACTCTACCAGGTGCGTGGCATGGACCTGGCGAACATGACGATCATCGAAGGTGATGAGGGCCTGATCATTATCGATCCGCTGATGACCCGCGAGACGGCGCGGGCTGCACTGGATCTGTATTACCGCAATCGTCCACAAAAACCAGTGAAGGCGGTGATCTACAGCCACAGTCATCTTGACCATTTCGGCGGCGTACGCGGGGTGATCGATGAGGCCGATGTGATCTCCGGCAAGGTGCAGGTGTATGCGCCCGGCGGATTCATGGAGGAGGCGGCAAGCGAGAACGTTTTCGCCGGCAACGCCATGCTCCGTCGTGCCCAGTACCAGGGTGGCTCACTGGTACCGCGCGGCGCGCGCGGCCAGGTCGACACCGGTATCGGCAAGGGCGGACCGGCCGGTGGCACTTATGGCCTGATCGCACCGACGGTGTTGATCGACAAGCCTTACCAGCAGCTGCGCATCGATGGCGTCGACATCGAGTTCCAGCTGACGCCCGGCAGCGAAGCGCCGGCGGAGATGAATCTCTACCTGCCGCAGATGCGGGCGCTGTGCATGGCCGAAAACGCCACCCATACCCAGCACAATATTCTCACCCCACGGGGTGCGCTGGTACGCGACGCCAAGGCCTGGGGCCGCTATATCGACGAAAGCCTGGTCCGTTACGGCGACCGCGCCGAAGTACTGTTTGCCCAGCACAACTGGCCGACCTGGGGGGGCGAGCGTATTCGCACAATGCTGGCCGACCAGCGCGACATGTACAGCTACATCAACGATCGCACCCTGCATCTGCTGAATCAGGGCATGACGTCGACGGAGATCGCCGCGGTCATGCAGAAGTTGCCGGGCGATCTGGAGCGCAAGTGGTACACCCGCGGCTACTACGGTTCGCTCAAGTTCAACGCGCGCGCTGTCTATCAGCGCTACCTGGGTTTCTATGATGGCAACCCGTCGAATCTCGATCCCTTGCCGCCCCAGGAGGCCGGCGGCCGATACGTCGAGGCACTGGGCGGCGCCGGACGGGTTCTGGAGCTGATGCAGGCGGCAATGGCCAAGGGTGACTATCGCTGGGCAGTAGAGCTGGGCAACCACCTGGTCTTCGCCCAGCCGGACAACCGTGTCGCCCGCGAGACCCAGGCCGATGCGCTGGAGCAGCTGGGTTATCAGGCAGAGAGTTCACTGTGGCGCAACATGTACCTGAGTGCCGCCGTCGAATTGCGTAACGGAGTGGGCGAAGGCGCTGCACGCAAACCCGCCACGGACCTGGTGAAGGCCCTGGAACCTTCCATGTTCTTCGATTTCCTGGCGGTGCGCCTGGATGCCGAGCGAGCCCAGGGTCACGACATGCAGTTGAACTGGAACTTCATCGATCTCAAGCAGGCGTTTGCCCTGACCCTGCGCAATGGCGTCCTGACTTACCGTCAGAACAGCAGTCATGCCCACCCCGACGCCACGCTGAACATCGACAAGGCGACCCTGGATCGTATCAGCCTCAAGCAACTGGATTTCCCGTCCGCACTCAAGCAGGGTCTGGTCAAGGTCGAGGGCGATCCGCGCAAGCTGGGTGAACTGATGGGCTTCATGGATAACTTCTCACCGTCGTTCAACATTGCCACGCCTTGATCGCGGTACTGCGAAAGGGCGGCGCAAGGATTTGTAGCTTTCGAGAAGTAAGTCTGAAGGCGTTTAAACACGCACCCTACGAGTCATGCTGTTCACTTAAACGTAGGTATTTCTGTAGGAGCGAGCATGCTCGCGATGAACCTGAGAGCGACGCGGGGTGTCAGGTCTCCAGCGTTATCGTTGACGACCATCGCGAGCATGCTCGCTCCTACAGCGTTTCCAATCCCCTTTCTGCGCCTGCAGTCTAGATATGCAACCAGGCCAGCGAACCCAACATCACCCCTACCCCGGCGGCACCCAACGAGACTCGTCTGAGCCACTCCTTGCGTGTGAGCAAGGTGATGGCCGCCAGCGAAATGGCGATTTGAATCGCCGTCATCGCCTGAGCCCAGCGGTGATGCTGGTGCAGCAACTGTTCTGATTTTTCATCCCACTCGCGGGCCGCTTGTTCGAAGGTTTCGGCCTTCTTGCGCGCCTCCTCTTTCTGCTCGCCGTAGCGCCGAGCCTCGGCCACGTAGTGTGCGGCGTCCAGTCCCGGGAGGTGACTGGCCAGATCCGCCAGGCTCTGCCGGCTGGACTTGGCCTGGTAGTAATTCCACTCGTTGGCGGCTTCGGTTTTCTGGATGGCGGCGTTGTTCTTGTCCATGGCCGCTTCGCTTTCCGTCGAGCCGGCCTGGTAGCTGATCAAGGCGCCGACAGTCGCCATGATGGCCGTCATCACCGCGACCTTGCTGGCAAAGCCGTCGCCGTGGGTATGTGCGTGATGGGTGGCGTGCTCGATATGTTGTTCGTGCGGGCTTGGGACTTCGAATGCTTCAGACATGGGTGTCGATCTTGGAGGAATGAGGGAACGTGGACTCGAACTTACGCTCAACTAACGCTATTTAATCGCTCCTGACGGCCATGTTTTAAATGAACAATTTTTCATCTTGCAAATCATGGTTTTATGTCAATTGATGGCGCGCCCGCCTTTAATTTTCAATCAATGGTTTATTCGCAAACTCCTCACAACTTCATCACATTTCGCCGGTTAGCCTCGTAGTTCCAGCCGCATCCCCGACGCCAGGGCGAGCGCAACCAGCGAAGCAGCCATGAACAATTCGTTAGTCCGGTTTTTCAAAAGTGACACAGGTGCACTGATACTGCTGCTTGGCGTATCCGCGTTTCTATTGCTGTTCGGGTTGGGATCAAGGGAGTTGTGGGGCGCCGAAACGCGCTGGGCGAACATTGCGCTGCAAATGATGCAGACCGGTGATTATTTCGACCCTTACCTCAAGGGCATGCCCTATTACGACAAGCCCTTGCCGTCCTATTGGCTGATCACCGCCACTGCGCACTTGATGGGCGGCCTGGGGCACTGGTCACTGCGCCTGTCTTCGGTACTGGCGGCGTGGTTGAGTGTCTGGCTGGTGTACCTGATCGGCAGGCAGCTCTACAGCAAAGGCACCGGCCTGCTGGCCGGCTGGTTTCTGGCGACGACGTTCTATTTCGTGTTCTGGGCCCGGGTCGCCACAGCCGACATCCTGACGGTGTGCGGTGTGCTGGCGGCCTACTGGTGGTACTGGCGCGGCCCGGACGACACACGGCTGGGCCGCTACACCGTGTTTTTCCTGATGCTGGCCGTGACGTCGCTGTTCAAGGGCCTGATCGGTTTTATCCTGCCGGGGCTTTTGCTGTTGCCACACCTGCTGAGCGAGGGACGCTGGAAAAACCACCTCAACCCGCGCCTGTTGCTGGCGATGCTGGTGGGCGGCCTGGTCTACATGGTGCCGTTCATGCTGTCGCACCGCTACGGCACGCCGACCTTCGGGTCGAACGGGCTTGACCTGGTCTTCCGGGAAAACGTAGTGCGGTTCTTCCAGCCCTTCGACAACATCGGCCCGATCTACACCTACCTGCTTTACCTGCCGATCTACACCCTGCCGTGGGCACCCTGCTGGATACTCGGCCTGTGGGTGGCGGTGCGTAATTGGAAGCACACCGAACCCAACGTTCGCTGGCTGATCGGCGGCCTGGGCTTGCTGTTCCTGTTCTTCACCGCCAGTGGCAGTCGCCGCAGCTACTACGTATTGCCGTTGGTGCCGTTCGCCCAGTTGCTGGCGGCGTGGTGGGTCACCCGGCGCATGGCCGCGCGGGAAGCGGCCGGCAAAGCCAGCGGGCCGGGTTGGGCCAGGGGCATTGCCGGTGCGGCAGCTTTCCTGTTTCTGGTCATTGGCGTGATCTACCCCTGGACCAACGGCGGCGTCTTGCAGTTCACCCAGGATGTGCGCGCCCAAGCCATCAAGACGGCACCGTGGAGCGAGTGGCGCCTGGTGCTGGTGGATGTCGACAACAAGCTGCCCATGTACCTGCAGAACCATGGCGCGCCGTTCTACTACGTGCAGCCGGATTCGGACATTCCACTGACCGGCGACAGCGCCGCACTGATGACGTGGCTGGAAAAGACCAGCGGCCAGACCTGGAACCCTGAACGCACGATCATCGTCGAGCAGTATCAGGACATCAAACAGCTGCCGCTGGATTACCTGAGCGCCGACCACCAGTTGATCACCACCAAGCCCACCAACGGCGAACGCTATTTTCACTCCAGTGAGAATGGCAGCGCGGCGTTCATTCCCAAGGTGAAGATCGCAGGTGGCCCGGTGGATGGGCAAGCTGCGGCGCAGGCGTCGGTGCAATAGGCTTATTTGTCAGCAAAAGCCGCCAATCCGCGCTGAACGGCGGGCCTGCTGACAATGGCGTCAAACCACCGTAATAACACTGGAAGGTCACCCCAATTCAAATGCTCCCGCATGGCCAGTACCAGGGTGAAGGCCGAGATATCGGCCATGGAGAAGCTGTTTGCGACCATGAAGTGGCCGGTTAAAAAACGTTCCGAATACGCTATTTGCTCCAGGACGCGCCTCTCCAGTTGTGCAGCGGCATCGTCAAATCCTTTGCCCCGCAGGAAGAAGGCGGCATGGCTTGGCGCAATGACATCGGTCACGAAGTAAAAGTAGCGCTCGTATACGGCGGTTCGCTCAGCGCCGCCACAGGCAGGTGCCAGATGCCCGGGGGCCTTGGCATCGGCGTACTGAATGATCGCGTTCGATTGACAGATTATCTGCGGCGGCGTGCAGGAGTGATCCACCAATGTCGGGACCTGCCCTGCCGGGTTCAAGAGTAAATACGCCGCGTCTTTGTGCTCGGCGTTCTTGAGCGACAATTTCCTGGCCACATACGCGATTCCAGCCTCCTCCAAAGCGATGGCCGCTCGAAGGCTGTTTCCGGTCTCGGCACCGTAAAGTTCGATCTGCTCACTCATTCGATACTCCGCTCTGTCTGAACCATTTTGGTGTCCGGCGCGAACCGCATCGCATAATCCCTGGGGCTTATTCCCAGGCGTCGGACGAACGCCTTGCGCAGTACGTCGATACTCCTGTAACCGCAGCGGCGAGCAATATCGTCCATCGAACGCCCGCCCATCTCAAGCGCCCGGCAGGCTGCCTCCAGCCGTATGTCTTCAACATACTTCGCCGGCGTGGTGTGCAAGTCTCGCTGGAATGTCCGTATCAGCGTTCTCACGCTGGTGGCCATGCGGTCAGCCAGTATCTCCACGGTGAGGTCCGATTGCAGGTGTTCGCTGATCCAGATGCACAACGCATCCAACGGAGAGCCCGGCACGCGCTGTGATTGCAGTGTGACGCTGAACTGCGCCTGTCCGCCCGGCCGACGCAAGAACAGGACGAGGTTTTTGGCGATCTCCATGGCGGCAGCGTCTCCCAGATCCTCACCGACCAGCGCGAGGGCAAGATCGATGCCCGCGGAAATTCCGGCAGAGGTGTACAGGTTGCTGTCTTTCACCCAAATGGGGTTGGCGTCGACCTCAACCTTGGGATAACGCGCGGCCAAATCACGCGCCATCTGCCAGTGGGTGGTGGCACGTCGACCATCCAGCACCCCGGCATCCGCCAGTGCAAAAGCGGCAACGCAAATCGAACACACCCGCCGCACCCCTTGGCTTTGGGCCTGGATCCACTGACGGACCTGTTCATCCGGGCAGCCGATGGAGCTCCAGCCAGCAGCGACGATCAATGTATCAATCGGCTTGCTGGCGCGGCGTTCATCGCTGAGCGTCGTGTGGGCCGTCAGGTGGATGCCCGTTCCGCTTGCCATCTGAACCTCATCCCCTGCCGAGACCAGTACCAGTTCGTAGGGCGCGGCGCCGTTGTCGTTCAGTTTGTTGGCAAACGCAAACACCTCCGCAGGACCGATGACGTCCAGCGCATCCACGGGAGGCAGGCCCAGGATCACGATCCTTTTTTGCTCCCGGCTGCCCGCTGGAGCGCTGCTCTTTGTGCGTGTTCTCACGGTATGCCTCTGCAGGTTTCGAGCCTCACAACTTGGCACGAATCAACTGAAAATAGTCAATTTTGCCGCGGTGGAAATTCTACATTAGACCCACGTCAACACTCATCACAGGAAGACCAGCATGAACACACCAGTAGCCATAGGCGACATCATCGCTCCCGACTCAGCGCTCACTCGCAAGGCTGCATCGCTTGTTCAACGGGTCCATTCCAAAGCGCTGCTGAATCACGTGCACCGCACCTGGTGGTTCGCAGATTTTCTGGGCAAGGCGCGAGGCTTCAAGTACGACCGCGAAGCGGTGTATCTGGCGGCGTTACTGCATGACCTGGGCCTGACTGAAGAATTCCTGGCCCAAGATCGCTTCGAGGTTGACGGCGCTGACGCCGCAAGCGAGTTCCTGAAATCCAATGGCTATGCCGATGCCAAGGCGCAGCTGGTCTGGGATGCGATCGCGCTGCACTCCAGCGGCGCCATCGCTGTTCGCAAAGAGCCTGAAATCGCATTGGTCTACATGGGCGCTCACGTCGATGTGATGGGGCTGTTCATTGAAGAAATCACTCCATCGCTGATCGACGACACGCTCGCACTGTACCCGCGAGTGGGAATGAAAGCCGCCTTCACCCAGGCACTGGCGGAAGTTGCCCGAAAAAAACCTCACACCGCCATTGGCACCGGCCTGGGTGATATAGCCAGACGGCACATACACGGCTTCGATTGCCCCAACGTGTGCGACCTGATCGAGAACGCACCTTTTGACAGCTGATCACTGCCTGAGCACAGCCTTGACCTGAGCCAACGGAGTACCTGCAATGCAACGGCGTAAATATCTAGTGACTGCGTGATCTCATTAACCCGACGAATACCGCCTCTTTATTTTGACGAATTACGAGGATCGTCATGACTATCAATATATTCAATACCCAGCGGACCCACTCCATAAACTTGAGATATATATTCTCCGGATCTGGCCCAATGAAAATGCGGAGTATTCGCCGGGAGTACTACTACACTACCAGGCCCATAAGCAACCAGCTTGTTCGGGTCAAACACAGTTCCGAAACCAATATAAAACACACCGGATATCACAGTATATATGCGGTCTTCAGGATGTGTATGGGGCATTAGTTTAGTACCGTTTGGCACTTTGACACGCACAATGTATGGGGCTGGCTTACCAGGATCACCGACCAGAACAGCCAGCTTTACTTCTTTCGGAAACGCTGGAAAGCTTCGCCACTCCACATCTTCATTATACAAAGCACCGGTTTTACCAAGCGGCAATGACTGCGCTTGAACGTGCGGCATGGCTGTTACTGCGACAAGGAGGGTTGTCAGGCAAGTAACCTTCATCATGCTCTGAATCATGCTCTGAATCACAAAGACCACCTTAGTTATACATTAATAAAATCGGCATCAATATCCGTAGCCTGATACGCAAGTCGTGGCGAGTGATCGCCACTTACAAAAACATCCTGCCCAGCTTATTTATAGTCCACTCTTGTGATAACTCCGCTGATGCGAATTTCAGTTGATACGCAATGTAATCAATGAACAAAACCAGCCCGAGAGCTTCGACGCTCACGCCAGCGATACCGATCCGGTGCACGGATACCTTGCTGATCTCTCGATAGGTTCAGCCGCGCGTCTTGAACCCTCAATGGCCGACCACACCGATCTGCTGCAAAAACGTCAGGTTGTCTTCCAGATGCCAGTTCTCGGCGATCCGGCCGTCGGCGATGCGGTAGATATCCGTGGCGATGAAGTCAACCGCCTGGCCTTGTCCCTTCACGCCGTTGAAGGTTCCGCTGAAATGCCCGGTGAAGCGCAGGTGCGACACGACCCGGTCACCACTGACAATCATCTGCCGCACTTCACACTTGAGGTCGGGCACGGCGGCGTGGAAAGCCGTGGATGCCGCCAGCGGGCCGGCGATGCCTTGCGCCCGGCCCGGCGGCAAGGCGCGGTCCATGAAGTCCGGGGCCAGCGCTTCTCGTGCCAGCTGCGGATCGCCGGACGACCAGAAGGTCGCATAACGGCGTGCGGCGAGGGTTTGAGTCTGGAGCCGCTGGGGATCCGCGCCGGGGTCGCTGATCAGCACGGTCGGGGTAAGCAGCGCGGGTTCGGCGGCGACCGCATGCTGGCTCAGTACGGTTGCGGTGACGGTAGCGGCCAGCAGGCCTGAAATCAGCGAGCGCATGGGGTTTCTCCAACGTTGATAAAGGAGTAATCGCTGTAGCCCTCGGCTGTGCCGCCAAACAGGGTGGCGGGATCAAGGGGCGCCAGCGGCAGGTCCTGCGCCAGGCGCAGCGGCAGGTCGGGGTTGCCAACGAACGGCCTGCCGAACGCCACGAGGTCGGCGTAACCCTGGCCAATGACCCACTCGGCGCGGGCACGGTCATAGTTGCCGGCGACGATGATCGGCCGGGTGAAGCGTTCGCGAAGCGCCTGACGGAACGATTCGGTAAACACCGGCGCATCGTCCCAGTCGGCTTCCACCAGGTGCAGATAACCGATGCCCTTGGCTTGCAGGTACTCGGCGGCTTCGAGAATGGTCGGGAGGATGTCCGGGCACGCCATGCCTCGGGCGGTCAGAAACGGCGCCAGGCGAATCGCCGTGCGTTGCGCACCGATTTCGTCGCTGACGGCGTCGACCACTTCCCTGAGAAAGCGCAGGCGATTGTTGCGCGAACCGCCGTATTCGTCGGTCCGCTTGTTGGACGTGGTGCGCAGGAACTGATCCACCAGATAGCCATTGGCGCCGTGAATTTCCACACCGTCAAAACCGGCACGCATGGCCCGGCGAGCCGCCTGGCGGAAGTCGTCGACGATCCCGGCGATTTCGCTTCGGCTCAGCGCCCGGGGCGTCGGGCAATCGACCATGGCGCCCTGCCCGGTGGCCGGGTCGACTTTCCAGATTTGTCCTTCAAAGGGTTCCGCCGAAGGCGCTACCGGCAGTTCGCCCTTATGAAAGTCAGGATGGGACATGCGCCCCACGTGCCACAGTTGCAAAAAGATCCGGCCGCCCTCGGCATGCACGGCGTCGGTCACGCCCCGCCAGCCTTGCACTTGCGCTTCGTCGTGAATGCCCGGCGTAAAGGAATAGCCCTTGCCCTGCGGGGAGATCTGGCTCGCCTCGGTCACGATCAATGCCGCCGATGCACGTTGTGCGTAGTACTGCGCGTTCAGGGCATTGGGAATGTCGCCAGGTTGGCTGCTGCGGGCACGGGTCATGGGCGCCATCACGACCCGGTGAGGGGCATCAAGGCCTGCGAACGCGATGGGGGTAAACAAGGAAGGAGTCGTCATGGTGAGTGTTTCCTGAGCCAGTGAAAGGTGATGGGCTCAGTGTGCGATCGAGGATTGCGTTTGATAATTGGGCTAATCTTTGATGGATTCTCAAAAATAACGGAACAATCATGGACAACCTGGAAGCCATCCGCCTGTTCGTCGAAGCGGCTCAGTTGGGCGGGCTTTCTGCAGCGGGCCGCAAATTGGGTCTTTCGCCGGCGGCTGCCAGCGCCCGATTGCTCAAGCTTGAAACCTCGCTCGCCACTCGCCTGTTCGAGCGCACCACACGCCAGTTGCGGCTCACCGATGAGGGGCGGATTTACCTGCAACACTGCCGTCAGGCGTTGCAGGCGCTGGACGACGCCCGGGCGGCCCTGTCAGCGGAGAAGAAGGAAATTCGCGGCAAGGTGCGTGTCTCCGCGACTTCGGATTTCGGCCGCCATGTGCTCAATCCCTGGCTCGATGAGTTCACCGACCTGTATCCCCACGTCGTGCCTGCCCTGCTGCTGTCTGACTCGCTGTCTCACCTGATCGCCGACGATGTCGATCTGGTGATTCGCTTCGGTGTGCCACCGGACAGCTCGTTGATCGCACGACCGCTGGCCAGCAATCG
The DNA here is from genome assembly GCF_050280625.1 of Pseudomonas sp. NPDC089569. Lineage (NCBI taxonomy): Bacteria > Pseudomonadati > Pseudomonadota > Gammaproteobacteria > Pseudomonadales > Pseudomonadaceae > Pseudomonas > Pseudomonas sp. NPDC089569. The sequence goes on along the minus strand of NZ_JBNNVQ010000006.1, from coordinate 43,172 downwards.
CCGCGTGCTGTGCGCCGCGCCGAGCTATCTGCAACGCAAAGGCAAGCCCGATCACCCGGACCAGTTGGCCGACTTCGACCACATTGTCGCCGGCCAGTCGGGGTGGTCCAGCGAGTGGCGCCTGCAACGCGGGGAGCAAACGGTGGTGTTCAAGGTGCCTCTGGAGGCCGCGCGCGAAACCAATGACGGTGCGCTGGCAAGGCAATGGGCAATCGATGGCCACGGCATCGCGCTCAAGTCGATCTGGGACGTCAGCGCCGACCTCGCGGCGGGACGTCTGAGCCTGGTCATGCCCGAATGGCAAACCGCCGAGGCCCCTGTGCATGCGCTCTACCCTGGCAGTCGTTACCTGGCACCGCGAGTGCGGGCACTGCTGGACTTTTTGAGCCAACGGTTTGAGCAGGCGTCGCGGGAGATTGCTCTCTAGGAACGATATTTCCGCTTTTTTTGATAATCCATCAAACACCAGCCCAATTTTCAAATGCATGGCCGAGTCGCACCATGGCATCCCTTCATCGGCATTGCAGGGCCTCCTCATGCATCTGGATCACGCAAACATCGTCACCCCGGATCTCGACAGGACCGTGGACTTTTTTACCGACGTGCTGGGATTCACGACAGGCCCCCGTCCGAATTTTCGGGTGCCGGGCGCCTGGCTCTATCGCGACGGCCGCCCGTTGATTCATCTGACCCAAGCCACCGCCGGATCACCCACGGCCAGCGTGTCGCCGCGCATCGACCACATTGCATTGCGTGTCGCCGACCTTGAGGAATGGAACACCCTGCTCGCCCGCGTCAAAGCCCGCGGCCTCGAATACCGGCTCAATACGGGCAATGACGGCAGCGATTTCCAGCTATGGGTGCTACTGGCGGCTGGCGTCAGCATTGAAATCATCGTCGGCTGCGAGGATGCCGAACAGACGGCAGGGGTTTGAATCGACGGCGTGATCCATGTCGTGAGTCGTTGGTAGCTACGAGGTGTTCGTGGTCAGGTCGACGCCTATTCGGTCCCCCACTGATAATCCGTGGATTGAATCAGGAGGTGGTCGTGAAGCTTGAAAAGCGAAGTATCGAGTTTGTCCCCCACGCCGAGCGCTATGGCACACCCAGACGGTTGTTCACGATCTGGTTCAGTTCCAATTTCCAGGTGACTGCACTGATGGTCGGTACGTTGGGTATCGCCTCGGGGTTGAGTTTCGCCTGGACGTTGCTCGGCCTGCTGATCGGCAACCTCGTCGGCACCATCTTCATGGCCGCACACTCTGCCCAGGGCCCGCATTTGGGTGTCCCGCAGATGATTCAGAGCCGCGCACAATTCGGTGTCTATGGCGCTGCGATTCCCTTGCTGGTGATGGTCACGGCGGCGGTGCTGTTCCTGGCCGCCAGTGGCGTCCTGATGCGCGATGCCTTGAAGGCACTGCTGCCCATCAGCGATGACCAGGCCATCGTGGTGGTGGGCATTCTGACCTTCATTATCGGTTTCGTAGGCTATGAGTTGATCCACCGTCTGGGGGCGTGGATGAGCCTGATGTCAACGCTGGTATTTGCCAGCGCGCTGGGTTTGATCCTGCTGCACCCCAACGACGCGATATCGCCAGCGACCATTGGCCAGGGCTTTTCCCTGACGGCCTTCAACCTGGTCGTCGCGCAGGCGGCGTCCTGGACATTGGGTTACGGCCCTTACGTGGCGGATTACTCGCGTTACCTGCCGGCCCACGTCAGCACACGCGCCACGTTCTGGACAACCTACTGCGGCTGCGCGCTGGGCTCTTTCGCCATGATGGCCCTGGGCGCTCTGGTGGCCGTTGCGATTCCGGCAGCGCTCGGGCATGACCCTGCGACCGCCATTGCCATGCTCTTCGGCCGCTGGGCACCCGTGGCACTGGGCGTGATTGCACTCGGGGTGATCCAGTACAACGTGCTCTGCCTGTACAGCGCCTACATGTCTTCGGTGACGATCTTCGGCGGCTTTGGCGGGCTGCGACACGTCACCGCTTCTGTAAAAGCGTCGGTGATGGCCGTGCTGAGCGTAGCCGCCACCCTGATCGCCATCGCCACCCAGTACAATTTTGACACCTTCTTTGCCGACATCCTGATTGGTCAGCTGTATCTGCTGATCCCCTGGAGTGCGATCAACCTGGCTGACTACTACTGGGTGTGCCGCGGTCACTATGAGGTGGGTGATCTGTACGACCCCAAGGGCCGGTACGGACGCTTCAATCGACGAACGCTGGCGGTGTATGCCGTCTCGATCATCGGCACGATCCCGTTCATGAAGCTTTCGTTCTACACAGGCTTCGTCGCGAACTGGCTGGACGCGGACATCAGTTGGGCCGTGGGTCTGGTGCTCGCAGGGGCACTGTACTGCATGGTCAACAGCCAGCCCTCAACCAGGCGGCGTCCATTCCAGGCGACGGTTCCCGACTGAATCGTTGGCGACATGGGCCAGGCGAAGATTGTGAAGTGGCGGCCGCTTGTCCATGGCCCGCTTTGGATGGCAGCCCTTCGCCTCCCTGCCTGATTGAAACCCATCCGTCGAAATGCTCCCTGACCCGGCCTGAGTCATTCATGAACAAGGCCGTCGGTCACTTGCAGCCACTCTTTCTGTTGAGGGGTTCAAACTGCGAGGTGCGACTCTAACGGAGGCGTACGACAATGAGCATGACCCTACTGAGCGCAATAACCGCAGCACTGCTGACCACAGCCTGCCTGACTGCGCTTGCAGACTCCAACGACGCGGCCGACAGCGCATCCGGATCGATCCAGGCAGTCGGGAGAAATGGTTCTCACTCGATGCACCCCAACGCGCCACTGGCAGCCGGGCAATTCGCTGACAATGACGAATCGGGATACATCCAGGCAGTCGGGAGAAATGGTTCCCACTCGATGCATCCCAACGCGCCTTTGGCAGCCGAACAAGTCGCTGACGATGACGTAGAGGTGCTGCAGCCAACAGGAGCTCAATAGCCACGGGCCCCGGGGAGTGACTGAGGCCACCGCATGAATGCTCGAAGCCCGCAGCCGTCAACGGCCGTTGCCGGAGTGACAAAGATCCGGCATGGCACCCAACATCCGGCCTTCGCGGGCTTCGTTCACTCGCCATTCCAGCCAATTATTCTGCGGGTTTACGACCCGTCACTAACGTCGACTCTGAATGGGATTTACGGCTGCCATACGCAGTAAAAAACTGACTTAACTGGCGCCCGAATCGGATACAGGGCTTTTCAATGACGAACCAGGAAACACTGGCCAACGCCAGCGATACGGCGATCGTGACGGCCTGATTTGAATGAACGCCGAAATTCGGAAAATCCACGGCCATGACTTTTTGTATGGGCCATCCGAATACATAGACGCCATACGAAAAATCGCCTGGAAGCCGCAATGCCTTGATGGGGCTGGTGGTCATCAGCCAAAGCGCAGTCATCAAAAAGGCCGGATAAAACACAAACTGAAACGCCGACCCATTCCGGAAAACCCAAGCAAAGAGGATCAAGCCGGAAACGATACGGATATTGATACTGACCTGGTCTTTGTAAAGTGCAAGAAGTGCCCCAAAAGCAAAAAAGGCCGGGAGGCGACCACCGATATCAACGTTCATCAGGCCAATCAGTACAATTTCTTCCGGAAAAAGCATTGAAACAACCAGTATGGCGACAAGCACCACCGTCGCGAAGAGCCGGTGACGGAAGACTCCACAGAGCCCTGCTGCGAGCAACAGAGCGTACATGATCAGTTCATAGCGGATCGTCCAGATGGACCCGTTGGTCAGCGGGTAGTTGCTGTGCTCGAATACACCGGGCAACGAATATTCGACGTAGGGGTGCCGCAATATGGCTGCAAACGCGGGGCTATCGGCAAAATAATTATTGATCGGCAGCGTGGTGAATATTGGGCCAAGCAGTAGTACGCAAGCGGCCGCACTTACGAGGATTGCCGGAAACACCCGAAATATCCGTGCCAATATAAAATGAAGGGGTGAACTGTTGCTCATCCAGCTATTGGTGACAAGAATACCGCTCAAGAAAAAGAAGAACTCAACAGCCAGCGATCCCGAATAATCAAACCCAAGCAATCGTCTGATAGGCTCCGTCGTCTCAGGCCCCGGAACAAGCGCGTAAGCATGCCCCCAGATGACCGCACATGCCGCGACGAGGCGCAGCAAATCTGCGTTGTTATTGTCCCTGAGCAGAGCGTGATCCAGTTTCATTGAATTGCCTCCGGAATGTACGCACGAAGGAAAAACCGATGACCTTTATGACATTTTTGCCCGTTGCGGCAGGTGTGTCCGATAGGGTCTGAGTGTAGGTGGTGCTTTGCTGCGGCTACTGAACATGAAAATAAAGACATGTTGCATGACTTGGCACGCGACCAGCCCAATGGCGTCAACGGCCAAAAACAGGTGTGTTGGCGCAGCTATGGGAAGAACCTGAACGCCCCCTCGCGAGATCATCCAGCTGCCGTCACCGAACATCCCGTCCGTGACTCACGATCCGCTTCCAGTGGCCCGCCCCAATTGCCTGGAGCGGGCCTGCCTGCAAGGTGTCCGCGCAAAGTACCTAGTCCGCCACCTGCAACGGCAATGGGCCTCGGCGAGATAAAGCTGCCTGCAAGGCAAACGCAACCACTACGGTCGAAGGTGCCGAAAAGCTGCTCAAGGCCCCGCCGAACAGCATCAGTGCAAGCCCAAGCGCCGTGGCGCCGAACCAGGCCAGCAAACCGGCCGAATTGAACGCTGGCACCCGTTCAAGTGCGTCCACTTCACTGCGTCCGTGGAGAATCTGCGCCAACGCCACGCCCACCCAGGCCACCACGAAAATGCCCTGGTAGGCCAACGCCTTGAGCAAGTAGGAGAACACGTCGGCCAGCATCAGGCAGTAGACGATCACCCCGACCGTCAGCGCCCACGCCAGGTACGAAGCGCGCAGGCCGAAGCGGGCAAAGAACGCCTGCATGTTCATCGTTGCCAGGTAGTAATTGGCGGTGTTGATCCGGGTTTGCGTGGCCCAGACAAACAACAGGCCCCACAGACCCATCAACTGCAAGATGGCCATGACCACTGACACCTCGTTCAGTGCGCCTTCGTGGGGAATGCTGCTGACCAGATAGATGCCCGCCGCGCCATTGAGCAGAAATGTCACCGCATAGAACGGCATGCCGAAGTTCCAGCGGCCGTGATAGCCAGCGTCTTCAGGCTTGCCGAAACGGGCATAGTCGAAGGTGAACAGCATCAACACCCAGACGCCCATGTAGGCCACGAAGCAGTCCCACCAGCCGAACGCAGCGGGTGTTGCCGGACCGAAATCCAGCCATTGCGGCTGGTAGCCATAACGACTGATCGACAGCCCCACCGCCACCAGCAAGCCCCCCAGATACACCGGCAACAGCACGCCGTTGAGCTTGTCCAGCCAGTGCTGCACGCTGCCCAGGATCATCGGCACGCTGTACAGCACCACCAGCAACGCGGCCACTGGAAAGACCAGTTGCGGATACAGGTGATTGAGCGCCACGGCGATCACCGAGCCTTCGAACACCGCGTAGTAGATCGCCGTCGAGAAGAAGATCAAGGTCGCCAGGCAAGCACCGGTACGGCCGAACAGGATCCGTGAAAACAACGCCACCGACAGGCCGCTGCGGATCGCGAAGCGACTGAGCACACTGTTGACCAGCCCATAGCTGATCACCGACACGACCATGCCGATCAGTGCATTACGGGCGCCGTATGACAAGGCCAGTGACGCGCCCACCACGATGTAGAACATCGCACTGCACACCGCCCACCAGGCCATGGTCAGGGACAGTCGCCCCATGCGCGCCTGGCTTGAAACAGGATGATCGGCCGGGTCTTGCCCGGTTTGACTCGATTGCGATAAAGCAGCCATATGCGTGAACTCCAGAACCAGTCAAAGGTTGAAGCGCGGGCAGCCGCCACCGCACCGAAGTGCGGCGTTGGCCTGCCGTCTGGCATTACCCGCGCAGTGCGGCGGGCAGAATCAGGAAGGGAACAGCTTGCTCAGGCAGCTGAGTTTCTTCTTGTAGGAACGTCGTGCTTGCAACGCCTCTTCAAGGGTCACCGCGACGAAGCGGGCCTTCTGGTTGGGTTGCATCTGGCCGACCAGATCGAGATCGGCGCTGATGACGGTGCCGATCATCGCGTAGCCGCCACCGGACACTGCATCGCGGTGCAGCACGATGGGTTCGAGCCCGGCCGGGACCTGGATCGAGCCGATCGGGTAGCAACTGTCGACGATGTTCGACGGATCGGAACCGGCCCCGAACGGTTGCTCACGGGGCTGGAAGCTCAGTGCACTGCCGCCCTTGAAGCGATAGCCGATGCGGTCGGCTTCGGAACCCACGGTCCATGCCTCGGCGAAAAAGCTGTCCGCCGCCGCTGGGGTCAAGCGTTCGTAATACAGCCCAGGCACCACGCGCAGGGTGATTTCACCCCCCAGCGATTGGCGCAAGGCCATCGGCAGACTGTTCCCGGCGCGGCCCTTGCCGCTGGCAACCCCCACCGGCAATTCGTCCCCGGCCATCAGGCGACGTCCGTGAAAACCACCGAGCGCCCCCAGCGCGTAAGTGGATCGACTGCCAAGCACCTCCGGCACATCGATACCGCCAGCCACCGCCAGGTAAGCGCGGGCACCGGCCTTGGGAAAGTCAAAACGCAACACTTGCCCGGCCTTTACCGTGAACGCCGTGTCGTGATGCATTTCCACGCCATCGACTCGCGCCGTCATATGCGCACCGCTCACGGCCACCAGCGCATCTTGCGCGAACTCCAGTTCCGGCCCCAGCAGCGTACATTCCAGTGCCGCCGCGCCTGCCGGGTTGCCGACCAGCTGATTGGCCGCGCTCAAGGCGTATTGATCCAGTGCACCGGACGGCGGAATGCCCAGGTGGTAATAACCTTCGCGGCCCAGGTCCTGTACCGAGGTGGCCAGACCGGGTTTGAGTACCTTGATCATGCCAGCACCTCCTGCAGCGAAACGGGATAGCCGACGGGATCGGCCAGAAACGCATCCAGCGAAAATTCCACCTGGCGAATCCGCAGGTCGAAGCGCCCGGCGTCCACGTCGGCCACGGCCTGGTCGTAGGCCGCGCGGTCGATCGGCTTGAACTGCACGATGTCGCCCGGACGGAAAAACACCATGTGTTCCTTCAGGTACGCCAGGTTCTGCTGCGGGTCGTAGATCGGCGCCGGCGTGACGCCGAACATTTGATAACCACCGGCGCCGCGCACCGAGTAGATGCAGCCGAAGCAGCCACCATGGCCCAGGGTCAACCTGGGTGTATCGGTCCGTGGTCGCAGGTATTTGGGCACTTGCAACTGACGCTCGCGCTCGACCATCTGGAACATGAACGGCAGGCCCGCGACGAAGCCCACCATCGAGACAAACCAGGGCGCACCACTGTGGGCGGCGATGAACGCATCGACATCCGCCAGGCCGTTGATGCGTGCGGCGTACTCCAGATCCGTGGCACTGGGGTCCTGATGACGGTCGCGAAAACGCATCAGGGTTTCATGGGTCCAGGGATCGTTGTAGAGCACCGGAATTTCAATGATCCGGGTGTGCAAGGTGCGTTCGGCGACCGCCTCGGCCTCGGCGCCCTTCACTGCTTCCAGCAAGGTGTGAGGGGCGATGCGATCCGGGTCGAAACGGATCTGGAATGACGCGTTGGCCAGGCACACGTCAAGCACCCCGTCGAGCGCCAGCCGTTCCACCGCGCGGGTGACCGCCATGCCTTTGAAAAAAGCTTCCAGGGACATGCTGTCGCTGACTTCGGCAAACAAATGCTCGTCGGCGCCAAAACTGTAGCGGATGGGCTGATTCATGCTTCACCTCCACTGCGGCGCTCGGCCAGCCAGGATTCCAGGGTGCCGGTGTGAAAGTCGGCGCTGTGCAGCCAGGGTTGCTCCAGCAATTCGCCGTGCAGCGGCAAGGTGCTGGCCATACCGGTGAGCGTGGTCTGTTCCACCGCCATGCGCGCACGGGCCAGGGCTTCGGCGCGATCGCGCCCGTGCACAATCAGCTTGGCCAACAGCGAGTCATAGTAGGGCGGCACGCGGTAGCCTTGATAGAGGTGGGTATCGATGCGCACGCCCTGCCCTTGCGGCCAGACCAGCGATTCGACCAGGCCCGGACAGGGAAAGAAATCCCGTGCCGGGTCTTCCGCGTTCAGGCGCATCTGTATGGCGGCACCCTGGAGCCGGATATCGCTTTGCTTGAGGCCCAACGGCTCGCCACCGGCAATGCGCAGCATCGCCTGCACCAGGTCGATGCCGGTAATCAGCTCGCTGACCGTGTGTTCAACCTGAATCCGGGTGTTCATCTCGATGAAGAAAAACTCGCCGGTGGCATCGTCGTACAGGTATTCCAGGGTCCCGGCGCCCTTGTAGCCGAGCGACTCGGTCAGGCGCACCGCACTGGCACAGAGCTGTTCACGCTGTTGCGGGTCGAGGGCCGCCGACGGGGCTTCCTCGAAAATCTTCTGGCGCCGGCGTTGCAGCGAGCACTCACGCTCGAACAGGTGCACCGCGTGCTGACCGTCCCCCAGTACTTGCACCTCAATGTGCCGGGCCTTGCCGATGAAGCGCTCCAGATACACGGCGCCATTGCCAAACGCCGCCTGGGCTTCGCGCTGCGAACGGGGAAACTCTTCACTCAGTTGCCGGGCGTTTTCCGCCAGGCGGATACCACGACCGCCACCACCGGCCGATGCCTTGATCAACAGTGGATAGCCAACGGATTCAGCCGCCTTGAGCGCCGATTCGACATCGAACAGCTCACCGGGCGAACCCGGCACCACCGGTACGCCCGCCGCTTGCGCGGTCCGCCGTGCCTCGGCCTTGTCGCCCATGCGGCGGATGGTTTCAGCGCCGGGACCTACGAAAATGGCACCGGCAGCGACGACCGCTTCGGCGAAGTCGGCGTTTTCCGAAAGGAAGCCATAGCCTGGGTGAACCGCATCGGCCCCCGTGGCCTTCAAGGCACCGAGCAATGCCTCGACGTTCAGGTAGCTCTTGTCGGCGCGCGCCGGGCCGAGAATGTGCACCTCATCGGCCATGCGCGCCGCCTGGGAATCGACGTCCGCTTCGCTGCACGCGGCAACGGTGGGAATCCCCAACGCCTTGGCCGCCCGGATAATCCGCACGGCAATCTCGCCACGGTTGGCGACCAGTAATTTATGAATACCCTGGGTCATGATCGCACCCTCACTGCGCGTCGAGTGTGGCGACGACCTGACCCGGTTCCACCGGATCACCGTCTTCGACCAGAAACGCGCTCAGGCGACCGGCCGCTCCGGCGGTGAGCTCTGAGAACTGCTTCATGACCTCGATCAGGCCAATCACCGTGTCGGCGCTGACCTGCGCACCCTCTTCGACGAAGTTCGCCGATTCGGGGGTCGCTTTGCGATAGAAGGTCCCTGGTAGTGGGGTGATGACAGTGTGTTCGGCCATGTCTGTTTCTCTTGGAATAGTTGTAGAAAGGCAGGCAAAAAAAGTTGCTGTTCAATGCCAGGCGTCTATCGGCCTGGTGTTGCATCCCGGTTCAGCGCGGCGCGCGAACCTTGATCCCGGCGCCATCGAGCGCATTGCGCGTGGCTTCGACCAACGCCAGGGCGCCCGGCGTATCGCTGTGCAAACAGATGGAATCGAATTCGATCGCCAGGTCCTCGCCCTCGACGGTGCGCACGACACCGTCCTGGCAGGCACGCAGGACCCGCGCGGCCACCTGGGCAGGATCGTAGGCGCGCACATTGCGGGTGAAGACGATGGAGCCGCTGAGGTCGTACTCACGGTCGGCGTAGAACTCACGGATCACCGGCTGCCCCAGCGCGGTGGCGACGCGCCAGAGCACCGAGTCGGGCATGCAATACAGCAGCAGCTCAGGCTCCAGTCGCTGGAGGTGTTCCACCAGTAAACAGGCGGCTTCCTCGTCCCGGGCCAGGTGCATGTAAAGCGCGCCGTGGGGCTTGATGTGTTGCAGCGCCACGCCTTGAACCCGGGCGAGTTCACGCAGGGCACCCAACTGGTAGAGCATGTCGTCCACCAGTTCCTGGGCCGGGGCATTGATGTGCCGGCGGCCGAAACCGACCAGATCGCGAAACCCCGGGTGCGCACCGATCGCCACGCCCAGGCGCTTGGCCTGTTCGACCGTGCGACGCATGGTGCCGGGGTCGCCAGCGTGAAAGCCGGTGGCGATGTTGGCCGAACTGATGAAGGCCATCAGTTCATTGTCGACACCATCGCCGATGGTCCATGGGCCGAAGCCTTCGCCCATGTCCGAGTTGAAATCTACTGCCTGCATGACACTTGCTCCTGACGCTTGTGACTTCATGCAGTCCACGTTAAATTCCGGCCGACCCCTTGGGAAGATCTATTATCAGATAGGCCATCTTCTGAAAAACAGATACATCACAAAAACAGATCGCTCAAAAAAACAGAAAGCCGTTATCCGGAGTTTTTCATGTCACTGACCCTGCGCCAGGTCCGTTATTTCGTTGCGACTGCCGAGATCGGGCAAATCTCCCAGGCAGCGATTCATTTGAATATTTCCCAATCGGCGGTCACCACGGCGATCAAGGAACTGGAAGGCCTGCTCGGTGCCCTGCTGTTCCAGCGTTCGGCACAGGGCATGAGCCTGACCGATGCGGGGCGGCACTTCCTCAATCGGGCCTACGTGATTTTGCGCAGCGTGGACGACGCGCTGAACAGCCCGCTACCCGATATCCGCGCCAGCGGGCTGTTGCGCCTGGCCGCCAGCTATACCGTGATCGGCTACTTCCTGCCGCATCATCTGCAAAGGCTTGAACACTGGCATCCGGACGTGGAAATCGAAGTCCACGAACAAGAACGCCAGGCCATCGAACAAGGCCTGCTCGAAGGCCGATTCGACATGGCCGTGGTGCTCACCGCGAACCTCACTCACCCGGATATCGTCTCCGAAACGCTGTTCAACTCCGAACGCCGCTTGTGGTTGCCCAGCCACCATCCCCTGTGCGAACGCTCGGCCGTCAGCCTCGCCGACGTTGCCCACGAACCTTACATCCTGCTGACCGTCGACGAAGCCGAACAAAGTGCCATGCGCTATTGGGAACACGCCCACCAGCAGCCCAACGTCAGAGTGCGCACCAGCTCGGTCGAGGCCGTGCGCAGCATGGTTGCCAATGGCAGCGGTGTGGCGATCCTTTCGGACCTGGTGCACCGCCCCTGGTCGCTGGAGGGAAAACGCATCGAAACCGTGACCATCACCGACAAGGTGACACCGATGAGCGTGGGGCTGGCGTGGCATCGCGAGCGTGAATTCAGCCCGGCGATGCACGCCTTGCGCAATTACTTCCACGATGCCTTTCTGGCGCCGCAACAGCATTCTGCGCGACGCTGACAGCAACGAGTCCTGCCTGTTCGATCAGCAGGCCTTCAATGGGATCTCCCGGGTGATCTGCTCATACACCTTGACCCGTCGGTGTTTACGCGAATAGCCGCCCATCGCCGAAACGGTGCCGCTCTGGATATGGTCCAGGTAACTGAACATCTTGCGCGGCGATATGAAGCCCACTTGGTACCCCAGCGCCGTCATCCTGTCCTGCAACCCGTAACCGGGATTTTGGCCATCCATTTGAAAGTGCAAACCGTGCTTCTTGATGAGCGCCGCATTCCATAACGTACAAAAGCTCTTCAAATGTTTTTCCCGGTAGGGTTTCGGTGTTCTTGCATTGAAACTCATCGCCAGCAAGGAGCGCCGGGCGTAGTGCTTGCAAAAGCGTGAGATCGTTCGCCAGGTCTGACGGGCGACGCCTCGATCCAGCTGTTCCAGGCATCCGACGGCGGCGACTTCCCGCGGCCCCGCGCACTGCCCGATCATCATGGCGAACACCGCCGGGTCGTAGATGAAAGTATCGGTGTGCAACAGGAATAGATAGTCGGTTTCAACCTGTGCCAGCGCGACATCCAGCGCCCGGCCATGGGCAAGGTAGCCAGGCTCCGGGCCTGTGCCTTTGCGTTCGATCAACTGAATCCAGTCCAGCGAACGCAGGTACTCGCTGCTCGCATCGTTGGAGTCGTTATCCACCACGATCACCGGCACCTCCCTGCCCTGCAACGCCTGCTGCAAAAGCGTGAGACAGGTTCTGGTGAGTTCGAGTGATTTGTAGTTAACCAAGGCAATGCTGAAGTTTGCTGCCGTAGGTGATGAGCGGGACATGGCCTGTTGAACCTCGCGTATTTAACCGATACCGCAGATGACTGCTCGACGTTGATCAGACGTGCGCTCGATCAATTGGAACGAGCGGTCTCGCCGGACGAGGTTGTCTGATTGCTGGCAGTGGCATCGGTAGCGCGTGACTGTTGGGACGCGGCCATGGCGCTGGCTCGCGCAGCGTCCATCCTGGCCATCACGGCGTCGCCACCGCCCTCGGCCATTGCGGCTACGGAGGCACCCATCAGGGTTACGATCAAAAAGGCTTTCAGGCTGTTCATGAGCTATCTCCAGGGTTGAGTTCAGCCGGCACACTGTTTGCCGGCTTGAACACATCCTGAAGCGACAGGGCTTTCACCCTCTTCCCCGCAACATGAACTTTTTGACAGGTTGGCGATTCGGTTGGGGCTCAGGCCAGAAATTCATCCGCCGATACGACGGTCGCGTACCCGAAGCGCAACGCGGCCATGAATGCTGCATGTACCTGGGTCGATGGCACGGTCACACCATTGAACGCCAGATCGTGCGTCGCGCAGGCGTCGTGGATAACGGTGGTCTTGAAACCGAAGTCATCACTGGCGCGTGTCACCGCGTCGATGCACATGTGGCTCATGTTGCCCACCACGGTGACGGCTTCGATCTTGCTGCTACGCAGAATGTCCAGCAGCTCCGTTTCGCGGTAGGGACTCATGAAGTGCTTGAGGATCACCTTCTCGCCCGGCAACGCCGCAGCCTTGGCATGCAACTGCGCGCCCGCGCTGCCTGGCACGAAAAACGGCGCATCGGGTGAAGGCGTTTCGTGGCGGACATGGATCACCAGATCGCCCTTTTTGCGCGCCGCGGCGATGATGCGAGCCGCGTTATCGGCCGCCGCTTCGACGCCGTCAAGCGGCCATTTACCACCGGGGAAATAGTCATTTTGAATGTCGACGACGATCAATGCAGTGGTGCTCATGAAGCGCTCCTTCGAGACGATGGGGTGATGTGCGTCAACCGCCCGAACCGGACGATTTCGTTCGGGACGGATCATCACCGCAATCGTTTCGAAGCAGAATCCATGCGGGAGGCAATTGAATATTTCATGGGCTGAAATAACCGCTGAACGATTTAGCTAATCTGTTGCGTCGACCGGTTGAATCTACAGCCAAGAGCGGACCTCCACGACCGGCAACCCACAGCCCAATAGAGCTTGTCTCTCCTCAAAGCTGAATGCGCAACGTAACCGTGAGGGAGACATACCTTATGACATCATCGCTGCATGATCTGATAAGCAGTTCTTAATGGAGCCCCAAGGACCCTTCAGTGACTAAGAATCTACCCCTTTGATCGCTTTGAGCACATGCGGATCGCAAGCGCTTGTGAGTGAATATAGATCGACGAAAATCTTTTGTACTCCCTCTGCATAGGAGGCGATTTTGTACTCGGGAAAAGTGAATGTCAGGCCATGCTGCTCGATGTTAAATAACGAGAAATTTTCCGGTTCGGGCTCCGTCCCTGAAGAGAGCCATTTTGCGTCGTAGCGCCCGGTTTCACTGAGTCTGTGACGGACTACATCTGCGAGCAGAGGAAGACGATTGAGGTCACCAAGAAGGTATTCAAGGGTGATTGGACGAAACGGCTTCAGAGTGTAGTTAAGGACGCGCGTATCTCGTCGCCCATGGGCCGCGCCCGTATAGTAGGTATCAATGCTGTACCTGATACTGATTACCTTCTCGTCTCTCCTAATGACTCGGTAGTGACCGGACAGGTCAGCCTTGACGCTCATGAGCGTGCCAACAAGCTCCTCAGGGTGATTGTCCCAATGCTCCTGAGTACTCTGAAAATCCGCAAGTAGCTCTAAACCCCATGCTTCAATATTCCGAGATACGATCCGCTCGACAGAGTTCGGAAAGTCTGGAAAATCGAACTGAAATGTGAACCCCGGAGCGCCATCGTTTACTTCATTCAACCGGCGCTTGTACTCAATAACCTCGGCCTGGAAGGTGCCATTATCGTGCTTGCCAAACTCCTTAGCTAAATTCTCCTTGTAGATAAGTAGAGACTTGCGGTCGATGTCACCATTATGGACACGACGGTGACAGAGAGGGCAGAGCGCGATCAGGTTGGAATATTCATGGTTTCTGCACGTTTCCCACGGAACGATGTGATGAACATCGAGCTCCGTCTGGTTGCAGCGAGGTATTGCACAGCGATGGCCAGCCTCTACTAGGACAGCGCGACGGATTTCAGCTGGAATAGCAGGTCTGGACAAAACAGGCATCTCTAGTTCGGGAGTGATGAGTAGCGAATGGTCAAGTTACAGTATGTATCGCCATGGCTGGTGTCTAGAAATTTTGGTGGATTTTATGGGTTGGATCAGGCGGGTGATATCGCCTGACGTACCTTCAGCCTACTGTATTAGCCTGCAGTCGAACCAAACCGAAAATGGGGACTGATTTATTTTTGCTTTCTTTAAGAAAATAGATCAGTCCCCTTTCTTCCCTGGACTGATCTAGCTCCACATCCAACACCGAACGCATGACACAAGGATATCCCGATGACCCTGGCTGAATTGCAAAGGCTATCAGTATCTCAAAGCGAACTGGTTCTTCCCTATCCCCGCGCGATTACAGCTTTGCAACTTCTGGAGGCAACCGGCGCTATTCTGATGGGTTGGGAGGGATGGTTAAGCTACCCAGATGGTAGATTGGGACATTCCGACATGCACCAAGGCACCACTGACACTTCAGCGCTTTCTTCATCAGAGGTGTATAGCTGGACCAAAGCCTCCATGACCCTGTCGCAAAAGGAACACGAACTCCAGAACGAGACTACCGATATCAAGCTGCTTTTTTGCATCGTTGTGAATGCTTGAAAATGCCCGGCTGAACGACTCAGACAATAAGTTGCGTCGACCGGTTGAATCCACAGCTGAAAGCTGCCGCTCTCAAATGTCCGCTTTTGGCCGTTCTCTACCGGTCATGACCACCCAGCATGATGGCCAAATCCGATGCAAATGATTGATCCGGCCGAATGCAAATGGGCAGTCCACGGGCGTGCAATTCCGAAGACTACCCCCCTAATCGTTTCGAAGCAGAATCCACGCACAAGGCAATTGATCATTTCACCGAATGAAACAACCGTCGCCTGGCGTTACCGGCTCATCAAGTACTCGGCCACCGCCTGATAGGCCGGCAAGGACGTCGCATCATTGGCCGCATTGGCGGCGACGGGATGGCTGGCGAAGCGTGCGATCACGACCTCGGCCTTGGGGTCGACATACAGCGCCTGGCCATAGACACCCCGGGCCATGAATGCGCCGTGCCCGTTGTGGGTGTTCCACCACATGTCGTGGTAGCTCCAGCCAGCCAGTGTCGGGTAGCCGGCCTTGGCAAAGGCTTCCTTGCTGGCGCCGCGACGAATGTCGTCCACGGCCGCTTTCGGCACGATCTGCTGCCCGTTGTACTGGCCGTCGTTGCGGATCATCTCGCCAAAACGGGCCAGGTCACGCAGCCCCACATTGAGACCGCCACCGGCAAACGGCGTCCCGGTGGAGTCAACCGTCATGTAGGCGTCCTGCTCCGCCCCCAGCTTGCTCCAGATGCGCTCGGACAAAAGCTGTGCGACGGTTTTGCCGGTCACTCGCGCCAACACCCAGCCGAGCGCGTCGGTATTGGCCGTACGGTAATGGAACGCTTCGCCGTGAACCCCTTCCGGCTGCACGGTTTGCAGAAACTCATAATAGGAACGCGGGCCGGTATAGTCCTTCGGCTTGGGCAGAGGGCTGCCGGCGGCGGCATGGGCCCAGACTTCGGATTTCGGGTCGGCGTAGTCCTCGCTGAAGCGAATTCCCGTGGTCATGTCCATCAACTGGCGCACTGTGGCGCTGCCAAACGCCGACTTGTTCAATTCCGGGACGTACTCACCCACCTTGCGCTCGGGATCCAGCGTGCCCTCGGCCACCAGCATGGTTGCAAGCGTGCCCATGAAGGTCTTGGTCACCGACATCGCCGCATGCTGCCCCTCGGGCTTCAACGCGCCGAAGTAACGCTCGTAGACGACGCGCCCCCTGTGCAGCACGACGATGCCGTCGGTGTAGTTGGTCAACAACGAATCACCCCAGGTCATCGGCTTGTCGCTGCCCATTGGGACAAAACTCACCTCATCGATTCCGGCCTGCAGCGAACGCGCGAGCACGCCAGGTGTGCCGGTGCCACGCGAGACGTTGATGGTCGGCATCAACTCGCGGAAATGCGCCACGCTCCACCGCATCTGCGGAAAGCGAAAGTAACTGCCGTCCTCGAAGCGAATCATGCGCTCGGGCGACGGCGGCGCCCCGACCATCCAGCCCAATTTGACCGGATCGCTTTCCAGCGCATCGGGGACTGGCGGACTGCTGAATGCGGCACTCGGCATCATCAAGGCCAGCAAAGCACCAACGAGGGGAACAGGAACAACGCGTTGCATCCGACCATGCTTCATGGGTCAACTCCTTTTTGGCTTGGCGCCACCCTGCCGCTACACGCCGACAGCCTTTGATTTGGCCGCCATGGTACGACGTCACTTGCCCGCAAAACACAGCCATTTGGATTAGGTCCTGCGCCATTCGCATCAGAACGCTGCGTAGTCTTATCGGACGATGTTCCACTTTCCCGATGGGTGAAAAATCAGGCTCAAAGCGGACCGACTCTATCGCTTTGCACAGCTTCACTGCATCGGGCCTGAGCCTCCGTTCAGCCCGGCATATCAATCGTAAAAATAACAACGAGACTTACGATGACGGCTGAAAACCAGGAGTGGGCACCCATTCTGCAGGCGCTTGAGCGACGACGCGAATCGGCTCAGGCAATGGGTGGCGAGGAGAAGCTCAAACGCCATCGCGACACAGGCAAACTGAATGCCCGCCAACGCCTGGCCTGCCTGTTCGATCCAGGCACGTTCGTCGAGCTGGGGGCTTTCGTCGGGTGCATTGCAGCAGCTGACGCCACACCTGCCCCCGCCGATGCTCTCGTTGCCGGATTCGGCATGATCGACGGTCGGCCTGCCCTTGCCGGTGCGGAAGATTTCACCGTGCTCGGCGGCTCCATTGGCGACGGCGCTGCCGACAAACGCTATCGCCTCACTCAGCTGGCAGCCCAGGAGCGGGTGCCGCTGATCTTCATGCTTGAAGGGGCCGGCCACCGCTTAACCAACACCCATGCCGGCCGGCGTCCCAATGACCTGCAAGGGCTGGCCGATCTTTCCGGCCAGGTACCCATCGTCAGCCTGGTGATGGGTGCGACGGCAGGACACGGTGCGCTGACAGCGCCGATGTCGGACTTCGTGGTCATGACCCAGGCCGCCACGATGTTCGCGGCCGGCCCGCCCCTGGTGAAGGCGGCCACGGGTGAGTCGGTGACCAAGGAGCAGCTCGGTGGCCCGCAAGTGCACGTCGCCGTTTCGGGAGTTGCCCACAATCTCGTGGCAGACGATGAGAGCGCCATTGCCCTGGCCCGCCGCTACCTGTCCTACTTTCCACTCAATGCCTGGGAGCGCGCGCCCAGGCAGGACAACGGTGACATCGGCGAACGTCGTCTCGATGGCCTGCTTGAACTGATCAGCCCGAACACGCGCACGCCCTACCGGATGCGCAACGTTCTGCAGTTGCTCGTCGATGACGGCAGCCTGCTGGAAATCCAGCCTGAGTTCGGCACATCGGTCATCGTCGCGCTGGCCCGCCTGGGCGGTCAGAGCGTGGGCATCGTCGCCAACGACCCTTGCGTGATGGCCGGTTCCATTGATGCCAACAGTGCCGACAAAGCCACCCACTTCATGGACCTGGCCAACGCATTCGGCTTGCCGGTGATTTTTCTGGCCGACAACCCCGGCGTCATGGGCGGGACCCGTGCAGAGCAGTCCGGGGTGCTGCGTCACGCCGCGCGCATGTTCGTCGCGCAACGCCGCCTGCAAGTGCCCAAGTTCCACGTGACCTTGCGCAAGGCGTTCGGCTTCGGCTCCTCGATCATGGCGATGAACCCGTTCGACGGTCAGACGCTGGCGCTCGCCCTGCCGGCGGTGACGCTGGGCTCCCTGCCGGTCGGTAGCGGCGCGGGTTCGGCGAAACTCGATGAGGCCACGCGTGCGCGCCTGGAAGCCGAACAGATCAATGGAGCGTTCCACGTCGCCGACCGCATGGTTTACGACGATGTGATCGATCCGCGCGAGATGCGCAATGCACTGCTGCGGGGCCTGGCGCTCAGCGCCGGTCGCAACGGCAAAAGCGGCGGCCCGCGAGTGTTTTGCGGCATTACGCCCTGATCACCGTCGCGCCATTCAAGGATTGATCAACAACAATAAGAGAGGCGAAAACGCCATGACCCACATGGAAACCCTCGCGGGCCGGGACGATGCATTCAGTCAATTGACGGCTCCCGGGGCACCGTTTGAAATGCGCACCGTCGAGGTCGACGGTCACCCTTGCCGCGTTTTTTGCAACGGCCCGCAAACCCTGAGCGATGTCTACGCGCTGGCGGCGACGCATGCCGGGCAGACCCTGACCCTGCTTGACGAGCAACGGATGTCCTACGGTGAGGCCTTCGGCAAGGCGGCTGCGCTGGGACAGTTTCTGCGCCGGGCAATCGACAGGCCGAACCTGCGCGCGCAGCGCATTGCAATTGTCATGAGCAACCGCCCCGAGTGGATGATCGCGTTCATGGCCGTGACGGCAATCGGTGCCACTGCCGTGCTGGTCAACAGTCGTGGGACCTCGGCCGAAATGATCGACGCGCTGGGTGAGACCGACAGCGTGATGGTGATCGCCGATGAGCGACGCGCGCACTTGCTGGCAGAGGGCGACTTGGGTTGTCCGATGATTGTGGTCAGCGCTGATCAAACGGACCGTGCTGCAGGATCTGGCCATTTCAGTTTCACTGAGGCAACCCACGGCTGGGAACAGACGACACTCGAACCGGTTGCGGTGCAAGCCGATGACGAAGCCATCGTCATGTTCACCTCCGGCACCACCGGCAAATCGAAAGCCGCCCTGTTCAGCCACCGCGGCGTGGTGACCGGGCTCATGCACATCCAGCTCTCGGGCGCCCTGGTTGCTCCGCACATCGTGGCGCGTCGTGGCGCCGATGTCTTCGGCGGCGCCCAGCCCCGTCAGCCCGCGGCGCTATTGGCGTTTCCGCTGTTTCATGTCAGCGGCTGCTACGCCGTTTTCCTCGCGAGCCTGATGCGTGGCGGCAGGATTGTCATCCTGCCCAAATGGGACGCGGCTGCCGCGTTGACGCTGATCGAGCGTGAGCACATTGCGTCATTCTCCGGCGCACCGGCGATGTACTGGGACATGCTGCGCCTGGATCACGGCGCACGGCGCCTGAAGTCGCTGCTATCGGTGGGCGCCGGTGGGCAGGCGTTCGCGCCGACACTCTACAAACAGATCGAAACGGCCTTTCCGCTGGCAGTGCTCGGTGTTGGCTACGGCATGACCGAGTGCAGCGGCACGGTGTGCTCGATCGCCGGTGAAGAGTTGAACAACCACGTAACGGCTTCCGGGCGGGTCTTCCCTTCGGTCGATATCAGAATCGTCGACGATGAGGATGTGGAAGTCCCGATCGGCGAGCGAGGCGAAATCCTCATGCGCGGCGCCATGCTGATGCGCGAGTACTGCAAGCAGCCACAGGCCACGGCGGAGGTTTTGCAGGACGGCTGGTTGAGAACCGGCGACATCGGCCGGGTGGATGCCCAGGGCTACCTGCATGTGGTCGACCGCAAAAAATACATCGTGATCTCGGGCGGCGAAAACATCTCGTGCAACGAGGTGGAGGCGGCGGTCATGGAGCATGACAGCGTTGCCCATACCGCCGCCTTCGGTGTGCCTGACGATCGGCTCGGGGAACAGATCGTCGTCGCCGTCGTGTTGCTGGAAGGCAAAACCCTCTCGGAAGACGCCCTGAAGGCGCATCTGGGCGAACGACTGGCCGCCTACAAGGTGCCTCGGCGCGTTCTGTTCCTTGCAACCTTGCCCGTCAATGCGACCGAAAAAGTCATGCGCCATGAGTTGCGCCGGCAATTTCTCGCGCAGGTCGAAGGCACCCTCTGACGTCATGCAACGCCATTGAAAACGCTTTCGTTTGTAGGAGCCAGGCTTGCCGGCGAAAGCGGCCTCACGTTATGCGGCGCTAACGAAAACGCCTTCACCTGTAGGAGCCAGGCTTGCCGGCGAAAGCGGTCTGACGTCATGCGGTGCCATTGAAAACGCCTTCGCCTGTAGGAGCCAGGCTTGCCGGCGAAAGCGGTCTAGCGTCATGCGAAGCCATTGAAAACGCCTTCGCCTGTAGGAGCCAGGCTTGCCGGCGAAAGCGGTCTGGCGTCATGCGGTGCCATTGAAAACGCATTCGCCTGTAGGAGCCAGGCTTGCCGGCGAAAGCGGTCTGGCGTCATGCGGCGTTATGGAAAACGCCTTCGCCTGTAGGAGCCGGGCTTGCCGGCGAAAGCGGTCTGACGTTATGCGGCGTTATCGAAAATGCCTTCGCCGGCAAGCCTGGCTCCTACGGGCGAAAGCAGTCTCACGTTATGCGGCGTTATTGAAATCGCATTCGCCGGCAAGCCTGGCTCCTACGGGCGAAAGCGGCCACACGTTATGCGGCGTTATTGAAAACGCCTTCGCCGGCAAGCCTGGCTCCTACGGGCGAAAGCGGTCTGACGTCATGCGGCGTTATTGAAAACGCCTTCGCCGGCAAGCCTGGCTCCTACAGCGAAACCAAGCATTTGACACTCAACAGGAGGAACTGACATGTCGTACGTTTTAACGGGATTTGAAGGAAAGGTCGCCGTGGTCACCGGCGCAGGCCGCATGCGCAGTATCGGCAGGCCGATTGCGCTGGCGTTGGCTCAGGCCGGTTGCGATGTGGTCCTGACGGGCACGGGTCGCCCACCGGAGCAATACCCTGACGATGAGCGCGCGGTGAACTGGCGCGATATCGAATCTGTGGCCGATGAAGTTCGTCAGCTCGGCCGCCGCGCCCTGCCGGTGGTGTCCGACGTCAGCGACCCGCAGGCGGTGGATGCACTGCTGGCCCGTGTGGTGGACGAGTTCGGTCGCGTGGACTTCCTGATCAACAACGCCGGCGCAACCCGCGGCGGTGATCGTGTGCCGGCGACAGAGATGTCCATCGAGACCTGGCAACGGGTGATGAACACCAACCTCAACGGCACGTTCTACATGTCCCGTGCGTTTGCCCAACGCATGGGCGAACAAGGCGAAGGTGGCGCAATCATCAATATTTCGTCGCTGGCCGCGCAACTGCTGGCCCCCGATACCAGCGCCTACGCCACCACCAAGGTTGCCATCAACGGCCTGACGACCATCATGGCCCGAGAGCTTGGGCCAAAGAAAATTCGGGTCAACGTCGTGGCCCCCGGCATCGTCGAGACCAGCCGCCTGGACGACGTGCCACGGGGCAAGGTCTGGGATGACATGGTTGCAGCCTACATCTCCCTGGGGCGCGCCGGCACGGGGGAAGACATCGCCCATCTGGTGACATTCCTGTGCAGTGATCAAGGTGAATGGATCACCGGCCAGAACATCTATGTCGACGGAGGCCATCTGCCAACGCCACGGCGCTAGCAATGGGCCCGGCTCGGGCGGCAATCCTGTAGCGCGACAGCCGATCACGGCGTTTCACACGCCGTGATAAGCAGCCATGCCGATGAGCACGAGAAAACAGACCAGCTGGATGCAAAAGAAGCTAAACCGAACCGCCACGAACCGGTTGGTTTGCACATGGGATACGTGCACCAGCGATTGGCATACGCGAGCGACGAGGATGAGTATCGACAAACAGTCCACTGCCGGGCCGTTGACATCAAGGACTGAAATCACCAACACGATGACGCCGAAGACCGGCAGATTCTCCACGCAGTTGGCGTGGGCCCTGGTGCCGCGCCGATACCAATCCTCGCCTTCGAGGCGATCGCTTCGAAACGAGGCAATCGGCACACCCGAGAACAGGATGGCGACCCAGCGATACACCCCGACGGTTGCCATCAACAGCA
Source organism: Pseudomonas sp. NPDC089569 (assembly GCF_050280625.1). Lineage (NCBI taxonomy): Bacteria > Pseudomonadati > Pseudomonadota > Gammaproteobacteria > Pseudomonadales > Pseudomonadaceae > Pseudomonas > Pseudomonas sp. NPDC089569. Next base: position 20,952 of record NZ_JBNNVQ010000006.1, on the reverse strand, counting down.
GCAAGGTCCAGGTCGCAAACCCGAGCAGCATCCACATTGGAATCGTCATGGCCGCCCTCCTCGATCGATAAATATCAGCTCGCCATCCCACCGCGCGCGACCGACCGCAGTCGGCCGCACGCTTTCGTTCAGCTGTTGAGGATGGGGGCCAGGGCGGTCTGAATCCTGGCCATCTGTGCCGGCGTTGTCATGCCCGTCAGCAGTCGACCAAAGTGCGGATGCTGTACACCCGAGACGATGTACTGCCAGCGGTAGGCGCCCAGGACGCCGGCCTTGATTTGCCTTGCCTCATCGGCACTGAACGTTCGTGAAGCCATCGCAATGAAGTAGTCGGCATCGGCCGCCGATTGCGCTTGCAGAATGCCGTCGACGGCCCCCACCAGCATGATCAGATCGTCTACCGCCCGGTCACACTCGGCCGGGGTGAGTTTGGCGTGCTCGGCCCTCCACTCCAGTTCATCGAGCACGACGTGGCGGCTTTCATCCTTCCAGTGAAACTTGAAGACATCCTTGAACAGCGGGCACAACGCCTCATGCGGCGCGATGCTCTGCACGTAGTGCGCCTGGACGAACAGCTCGATATGACAGGTCAGCGCCAGCACTGACCAGGTACTGGCCGCCAGTACCGCCCGCGCCACGTCGTTGGGGTCGGCGACCTGACGATACCCTGCGGGCAACTGCGAACTCATCATCGTCTCCATTCGCCGGAACAGCTCCTGGTGCTTGATCTCGTCGCCGGAAAAGCGCACCAGCGCTTCGAATGCCAACTGATCATCGAAGACATGCGCCCTCCCCTGATCGAGCATCTTGGCGCTGATAAAACGCTCGACCAGACCGAACAGGTACGCATAGGTTCGACCCTGAACCTGACTGAGCAGGCATGCGTCAGCGGCGCCGAGAAAAGTCAGGCGGTCGATTTGCGAGAGTCCATCGGGCAGGAATTTGCGCGAGAAATCGAAACGGCGGTCCTGCAGCAAATCGCGATCAATCTGCCATTCGGCTTTTTTCGACGATTTGACCATTTGCGCATAACGGGCGGCGTTGGCTGATTCAGAGACGGGAAGGGTCACGACGGTGTTCATAACAATCTCCTGTTGCCCTGGTTGAGTTGGAATGGGGCAATGTCGGTTAACGTCGGAGCCAATGACCGCTGGTGAAGTGGCTTGGGACCGTCTCGATCGCTGAGTCCGCGTTGGTGCTAATCTAGGCGACGCGGTTCGGGCGTTGAATGACCGGTGCGCCGGAATTCCTGCTCAAGAATCCGGAAATGAGGGCAGCCAATTGCTGGATGCGCTTTCTGATGTCTTGCGTGTGATCCGGTTGTCTGGAGGCGTTTTCCTCGAGGCAGAGCTTTCCGCGCCCTGGTGTATCAACGGACGACTCTCGGCGGACGATTGCAAACCGTTCCTGACCACACCTCGACATGTCATTGCCTCGCACTTTGTCGCCGCCGGGCACATGCAGATACGCATCGACGATGGCCCCGCCCTCGACGTGGGGGCTGGCGAACTCGTTCTGCTGCCTCGCAATGACGCCCATTCCTTCGGTAGCGACCTGGGCATTGCCCCGCTGTTGGCCAGCCAGGTGGTCAAGCCGCCGGACGTGGGCGGTATTTCACGTATCAAGTACGGCGGCGGTGGTGAGGTCACGCAGTTGTTGTGCGGATTCCTCGGTTCGGAAACCCCTTTCAGTCCGTTGCTTTCCTCGTTGCCCTCCCTGTTGAAACTGGATTTGCGCGCGACGGCCTCGGGAGCCTGGATCGAAAGCTCATTCCGTTTCGCCGTCAGTGAAATCGCAGCCGGACGCGTCGGCTCGGCAACGGTCATCGCCAAGCTCTCCGAATTGCTCTTCGTCGAAGCCGTCGGCCAGTACGTTGCAAGCCTTCCCGCCGAGCAGCGCGGTTGGCTGGCGGGTTTGCGCGATCCGCAGATCGGGCGCGCCCTGGCGCTGCTCCATGCCCGTCCGACGGAGAATTGGACGGCGGAAGGCCTGGCGCTTGAGGTGGGCATGTCGCGCTCGGTGTTCGCGGAGCGATTCACGGCATTGGTCGGACAGCCACCGATGCAGTACCTGACACTGTGGCGCATGCATGTGGCGGCTCAGCACCTGCGCGAAGGTCGTGGCAACGTCGCGCAAATCGGCTTTGCCGTCGGCTACGAATCCGAAGCGGCATTCAGTCGCGCATTCAAACGCCAGTTCGGCACCTCCCCCGGCACCTGGCGCCGACAATCGATGTGAGCCGAACCGCGACACCGGGTGAATACGGCCGCGTTGAAATTTACTGCCTCAAACCCGCTCATCCATGACGATTTGTGCGAAAACCCGCACGGTTATCCACGTTTTTTGCACGAATCTTCGTTGCTGCCGCTCGTATCATTCCACTCGATAAACACGGTGAGCATTGCAATGAAGAAAAACACCACGTTATGGGACATCAGTCCTCCCCTGAGTAGCCAGACACCGACCTGGCCGGGTGATACGCCTTTCCAGGAGGAACGCATCTGGACCTACGGCCCCGACTGTCCGGTGAATGTCGGACGCATCACCCTGTCGCCGCATACGGGCGCCCACGTCGACGCGCCGCTGCACTACAGCCCTGATGGCGCGCCGATTGGCGAAGTAGCGCTGGACGTCTATATCGGGCCTTGCCGCGTTTTGCATTGTCTGGACAGCGGTGAACTGGTGCATCCGCAGCAACTGCAAGGACGCCTGCACAAGGTGCCCGAACGCGTACTGCTGCGAACCTGTCGACAAGCGCCGTTGACCGCCTGGGACCCGAATTTCACGGCTGTCGCCAGGGAAACCATCGACTTGCTGGCAAGCCTTGGTGTGCGCTTGATTGGTATCGACACGCCGTCACTGGACCCCCAGCAATCCAAGACCATGGATTCACACAGTGCCGTGGCGCGTCATCGCATGGCCACTCTTGAGGGCATCGTGCTGGACGAGGTCCCGGAAGGCGATTATGAATTGATCGCCCTGCCCCTGCGCTTTGCTCATCTGGACGCGAGTCCGGTGAGGGCGATCTTGCGACCCTTGAGTCCGTCGCAATACGAGTAACCCGTTGAACCTGGCCGATTTGAACGCCGGCCTGGCGCTCAAATCGGCCGAGCGGTATCAGCTATTACTCTCGGTGAATTTTTCGTAGTACAGGTGCACGCTGTCCGGTGCCTGTGCCTGCAGCCATGTCTTGATCGATTCAACCATCGGCGGTGGCCCGCAGACGTACATATCGACCTCGCCATCGCGCAATTGCGCGGCGTCCAGGTGCTCGGCAATGTAGCCACGCTTGCCAGTCCAGTGCGGCGACGGATCGCTGACCACCTCGGTGTAACGAAACCCCGGGATGCGCTGTGCATACGCCTGGATGCGCGCCTGTTCGCACAGATCGGCGGCATCGCGAACACCGTAGTACAAATGCACGGGTTGCCCGCACCCGCGCTCGGCCAGTTCATCGAGCATACCCAACAATGCAGACAGCCCGGTGCCACCGGCCACCAGGATCAGCGGCCGGGTCACGTGTCGCAGGTAAAAGGCCCCCAGCGGTGCCTCCAGAGTGATTGCGTCCCCCACCCGGCAACGTTCACGGATGTAGTTGCTCATGACCCCATCGGGAAGCAGGCGGACCAGAAACTGCAGCTGATTGTCGACGCTTGGCCGATTGGCGAACGAATAGGACCGCGTGTTTTCAGTCCCCGGAACCCGCAGCCGGGCGTATTGCCCCGGCAGGAAATCCAGTGACTGCCCCGCCTGCCCCAGATCCAGGTGCAGGATCGCGGTGCTGGCTGACACCTGTTTGACTTCGCTGACCGTCGCCGAGAGCAGATCGGGGCCGGCGGCATTGCACAGGTTGGAGGCGAAGTCGAAATAGAAGGTCGCGTCGGATGCGACCCGTGTCTGGCAGGTGAGCATTTTGCGTTGTTGCAGGTCCTGGCTGGAGAGCGCTTCCTCATCCACATAGTCCTGGCTGTAATCGCCTGACTCGCAACGTCCCTGGCAGGTTCCGCAAACACCTTCACGGCAGTCCAGCGGAATGTTGATGCCATTGCGCAGGGCGGCGTCGAGCAGGATTTCGTTGCTGTGTACGGGAAAGAACAGCGTTTTGCCGTCGGCAAAGCTGAACGCGACTTTATGGCTCATGCCCCGGTCTCCTGGGATTCAGAGGTGGTAGAAATCGAGCACCGAGTTGATGGTGTCGTTGAGCAGCAACACGTGCTTGCGCGTGATCAGCCAACTGTCGGCATGGGGCTTGAGGTGATAGGTCGCACGGCCATAAAACTGCTCGGATGTCGCCAGGCGGTAATACAGGGTTTGCCAGTTCAGCCGCACCTCCAGTTCGCCGTTCTCCAGCTCGCCGATCCGGACGTTGCTGATCTGGTGCAAGGTGCGCGGCATCGGCGTCGAGGAAGCGGACTTGCCGGTACGCAGGCGGAACACGCGGTCCTCCAGACCTGAACGGTTGGGGTAATAGATCAGCGACATTTCGCGCTTGGGGTCACGGGTGTAGACATGCTCCGAGTCCCATTGCGGCAAGTGGAATTCGCTTTGCTCGTCGAACAGCTTGATGTAGGCGTCCCAATCCTGGGCATCGCACAGTTCGGATTTGCGGTAGAAAAACTGTTCGATCCGGTACTGCAGTTGCGCACTCATCATTGCACCTCACGGAGTTTCAGGGATTTCGCGTCCAGGCCATCGAGCAGGAACTGTTGCCAGTTACGGTGCTGGTTGACGTAAAGCCCCTCATGCGTGAATTCGGTGCCGGTCATGGCCGGCGCGATACCAATCGCCTCGCTGTTGGGCGTGGCGCCGGTGGCCCAGCGGTGACTGCCGCGGGAAATATCGCTCCAGCGCTCCAGGCGCGCCTGGAAACCACGCTGGGCCTCACGGAACTCCACCAGGTCATCGGGTGTACCCAGCCCCGAAACGTTGAAGAAGTCCTCGAACTGGCGAATGCGGTTTTCGCGGTCGGCATCGGACTCGCCCTTGACCCCGATGCATTGGCTGACGATTTCGGTCTTGTTCCACGCCACGGGGCGGATGATGCGCAGTTGCGAGCTGATCTGATCGAGAAAGAACAGGCTTGGATAAATATTGAGGTTGCGCAGGCGATGCATCATCCACTCGGCCTTTTGCTGGCCATGCTCTTGAATCAGTCGCGGCATGATCGTCGCGTAGCCCGAGCGTACCGAAGGGTTCGGCATGTCGCTGAACAGCAGGCTGTGGCCGTTATCGAACGCAAACCAGCCGTCATCGGTATTGGCATCGCCCGCACCGAGCTTGCTGTAGTCCAGGGTACTGCCGGCGACGTTGCCGTTCTCGCTGTTGACCTGCTGGCGATGTTGCACGGTGGCCACGTAGTTGTAGTGGACCGTGCTGACGTGATAACCGTCGAGGCCGTTTTCGTTCTGCAGTTTCCAGTTGCCGTCATAGGTGTAGGCCGACTTGCCGGGCAATACCTCCAGCTCACCGGTCGGTGACTGGGCGACCATCATGTCGAAGAACACTTTGGCGTCGCCGAGGAAGTCTTCCAGGCTGTTGTCGGCCTGCACGTCGAGGCTGATGAAGACGAATCCCTTGTAGCTCTGGATGCGCGCCTTTTTCAGACCGCGCGTGGCTTTGTCGAAGCCTTCCGGGTACTCACCCGGGGCCTTGACCTTGACCAGGCGGCCATCGCTTTTGTAACACCAGGCATGGAACGGACAGGTGAAGGTCGACTGATTGCCCTTGCCGACGCGGGTCAGTGTGGTGCCGCGATGCTGGCAGGCATTGATCAGCGCATTGAGCTGGCCGTCACCGTCGCGGGTAATGATCATCGGCTGGCGACCGGCGCGCATAGTGACGAAGTCGTGGTTGTTGGCCAGCTCGCTTTCGTGGCAGGCGTAGATCCAGTTCTTCTCGAAGATCAGTTCCATTTCCAGATCGAACAGCTGCGGCTCGGTGAAAATGTCGCGGGCGATGCGGAATACGCCTTCTGCCGGGCGGAAATCCAGGCAGCTTGCGATAAACGCTTTCCACTGCTCGACGTTTTTTTCGCCACTCATGATGTGCACCTTTTTTTATTGGGCTAATCGGTGTGCTCATTAGAGAAGCAGGGCCGGTGACGGTCTATCCGATAAGTTGGCGAAGGCAGTCCGCAAAGTGGGCGGCCAGGTAACAGCCGGTTGTGCAGCGATGACACAAATCCCGCACAAGGTGATGAACGGCTGCACCTGATTGCGGCAATCAGATACTGTTCTGCAATGCGTCGAGCGTTTTTTCCGGCCTCGTCGGCCATGCCTTATCCGCTGGGTTGCCGATCTCTATCCGTTAAATGCGCACCGGCGCTTTATGGCGTGGAAGTTGCTCTTTTGCGCCCAGATAAGATACGCGCCGTCAGAGCGCGCAGAACAAAATTGCGTGAGTGCCCCTGGATGAGTCGTAAAGTGGATCCGCCGTTTCGCGACATTCGTGTCGACAGCGATGACCTGGAAGCAGCCAGAAGCTGGATGTCGGGTATCTGCGGCCCCCATCGCCTCGTGAGCGCGACCCCCGAGCGGGTTCGCTTTCATCACAGTGCCAACATGTTCAAATCGATGGCCACCACCCTGGGCACGATCGAATACGGTACCGATGTCACCATCGATATCGAAGACGCCGAGCATTTCAGCAGCTACAGCCTGAGCTTGCCGTTGGTGGGCCAACAGGAGCTTTGCAAGGATGGTAGCGTGCTGCGGTCCGACCGCGATCAAGCGGTCATCGTTTCACCCAATGAAAACCAGTTGCTGGCGATCTCCGGTGACTGCAGAAAGGTTCAGGTGGTGATTACGCGCATCGCGATGAGCGAAGCGCTGGAAGGCATGTTGCAACGCCCCCTCGATGCGCCGCTGCGCTTCGAGCCGGTCATGGATGCAATCGATGGCGCATCGGCCTCATGGTGGCGCATGGCGCGTTATTTCATCGACGAACTGGAGCGCAGCAGCGAACTCTTCGAGCAGGTGGCCTTCACCCGGGACATTGAAAGCTCGCTGATCAAAGGCCTGATCCTCGCCCAGCCAAACAACTATTCGCAGGAACTGCGTGATGTGCTGGGCGTGAAGTTGCCGCACTACCTGATCAGGGCGCGACAGTACATCCACGACAACGCTCGCGAAGCCTTGCACCTGGAAGACATCGAAGCCGCCGCCGGTGTTTCGCGCTTCAAATTGTTCGATGCATTCAGGAAGTACTTCGCCATGTCGCCGATGCTCTACCTGAAAAAATACCGTTTGAATGCCGTGCGCCAGGAGATTCTGGAGCACGGCTCGGTACGCAACATTTCCGCCATCGCCATGGGCTGGGGGTTCACCCATCTGGGGCGGTTTTCCTCCGAGTACCGCAAGTTGTTCGACGAAACCCCGAGCATGACATTGCAGCGCAACGAGGCCCGGCGCCTGCACGGGCTTTGAAAGCCCGCCCGTCCTACTTGCGTGCCACCAGATCAAGCAACTCCTCGCGCTCCTTGATTTTTTGCAGGACGATTTCCGAACGTATATCGGTGACACCCGAAGTGCGATTGAGGTGGTTGACGATGAAATCCGAGAAGTGCTTGAGGTTGCGGGCCTGAACCCGCAACACATAGTTGCTCGCCCCGGTAATGACATAGGCGGTGACCACCTCCGGCCACTGCTGAACCTTCTTGATGAAGGTCTCGTGCCAGTCCTCGACGTCCTGTCGCAGGGACACATGAACAATGGCTTCCAGTTCGATGCCCAGCCGCTCGGCATTCAGCACGGCACGGTAGCCAGTGATGATTCCCTCACTTTCCAGCAGGCGCAGACGGCGCAGGCAAGCCGACGGCGACAAGGCAACTTTCTCCGCCAGCTCCTGATTGCTGATACGGCCATCCTGTTGCAACTGATACAGGATTCGCAGGTCTGTCGAGTCAAGATTCATGATTTGAATAAATCCGCGTTTATTGGGTTTTGATTCGAATTATCTGCGAGAAAACTACGTCAAGGCCGTCAACTTTGCACGAATATTCTCCATCGATTCGTTCATTATCTCTTCATCGAAAGGCAGGCGAACTGCCTTGATTCAGGGCGTTTGAGCGGGTTGTTGCAACCTGCCCGAAGGCGCCGCAAAACAAAAAACAGGACACCCAATGACGACAAGAAACGATTGTCTGGCGCTCGATGCCCAGGACACGCTGGCACCCCTGCGCCAGCAGTTTGCGCTGCCTGAAGGCGTTATCTATCTCGATGGCAACTCCCTGGGCGCTCGGCCGGTCGCTGCCTTGGCGCGCGCTCAAGCCGTGGTCGCCGAGGAATGGGGTAATGGCTTGATCCGCAGCTGGAACAGCGCAGGCTGGCGCGAACTGTCCGAGCGACTGGGCAATCGCCTGGCGGGCCTGATCGGGGCGGCGGCCGGTGAAGTCGTCGTGACCGACACCACCTCGATCAACCTGTTCAAAGTGCTCAGCGCCGCTTTGCGCGTACAGGCCACCCGGGCGCCAGAGCGGCGCGTGATCCTCAGCGAGACCAGCAATTTCCCGACTGATCTGTACATCGCCGAAGGTCTTGCGCAACTGCTGCAACAGGGTTACACCCTGCGCCTGGTCGACAGCCCTGAAGCGCTGCCGGGAGCGATTGACCAGGACACGGCGGTGGTCATGCTCACCCACGTCAATTACAAGACCGGCTACATGCACGACATGCAGGCCCTGACCGCGCTGACCCACGAGTGTGGTGCACTGGCCATCTGGGACCTTGCCCACTCCGCGGGCGCGGTACCGGTGGACCTGCACCAGGCGGGCGCCGATTACGCCATCGGCTGCACGTACAAGTACCTCAATGGCGGACCGGGGTCGCAAGCCTTTGTCTGGGTTTCGCCACAATTGTGCGATCTGGTGCCGCAACCCTTGTCCGGCTGGTTCGGTCATTCGCGACAGTTCGCCATGGAGTCGCATTACGAACCGAGCAGCGGCATCGCGCGCTACTTGTGCGGCACCCAACCTATTACCTCCCTGGCCATGGTCGAGTGTGGCCTGGACGTGTTCGACCAGACCGACATGGTCAGCCTGCGCCGCAAATCCCTGGCCCTGACGGACCTGTTCATCGAGTTGGTCGAGCAACGTTGCGCAGGCCACGAACTGAAGCTGATCACGCCGCGCGAGCACGCCAGACGCGGCAGTCACGTCAGCTTCGAACACCCCGAAGGTTACGCGGTGATCCAGGCCCTGATCGAGCGTGGCGTGATTGGTGACTACCGCGAGCCACGCATCATGCGATTCGGTTTCACCCCGTTGTATACGACTTTCACCGAGGTCTGGGATGCCGTGCAGATCCTCGGTGAAATCCTCGACCGCAAGACTTGGTCGCAAGCGCAATTCCAGGTCCGCAACAGCGTGACCTGAACCTTTCGGCGTCCCTGCCCTGCCGCGCAGATTGTCTCGCGGCAGGTTGTCGGTCGCCGGCCATCACCCGTTCTGCAATCACAATAATAAGGAGCACGCAGAATGAAACTGTCCCTCTGGCCTGCCTTGCCGCTGGCCATTTCAAGTTGCCTTGGCCAAATGGCCTGTGCCGCCGCTGACAACGGATTTGTCGAAGGCAGCAGCCTGATCCTGACCAATCGCAACTTTTATTTTTACCGCAACAACCTCAACAACCCGGGCGGTCAGAATTATCGGGACGAATGGGCCCACGGGATCATGCTCGACTACCGTTCCGGCTACACCCCGGGGACGGTCGGCTTTGGCGTCGACGCCTATGCACAACTGGGCATCAAGCTCGACAGCGGCAAAGGACGCACGGGCACGGGTTTATTGCCGGTCGATTCCGATGGTCGCCCGGAAGATGAATACTCCGAAGCCGGGGGCGCGGTGAAAGCGCGAATTTCGCAGACAGAACTCAAATACGGCAACCTGACGCCGCTCAATCCCGTGTTCGGTACCGGCAATGCACGATTGTTTACCAGTACCGCCACCGGCTTTCAGCTGACAAGCCATGAACTTCAGGCATTGCAACTCGACACAGGCCACTTCACCGCCGGCAACGACAATAATTCGACCAACGCCGATGGTGCCCTCAAGGCCCTGTATGCCGGCGTGGCAACCCGCAGCGTCGATTACCTGGGCGGTCGCTATGCGCTGAGCGATCAGTTGAGTGTCAGCCTTTATGGTGCGCAGTTCACCGACATCTGGCGGCAGTACTACGGCAACGCCAACTACACCTTTGCGCTGACACCCGGCCAGTCGTTGAACCTGGATTTCAATCTCTACCGCACCAACGACGCGGGCGACAGCCTGGCCGGCAGGATCGACAACACCACCTGGTCGTTGGCCACCGCCTACAAGGTCGGCGCCCATCGCCTGACCCTGGCGTATCAAAAGGTCGATGGCGACGAACCGTTCGATTACCTGGGCTTCGACCGGCAGCCGGGTACCTCGATCTTTCTCGCCAACTCGATTCAGGTCCTGGACTTCAACGCGCCCAACGAACGCTCATGGCAGCTGCGTTATGACCTGGACATGGCGCCTTTCGGCGTGCCGGGCCTGAGCTTCATGTCGCGTTACGTCCGTGGTGACGGGATCGATGACAGCCACTACGACGGTGGCCCCAACGGCGCCTATGGCCGTTACGGCGATGACGGCAAGCGCTGGGAGCGTGACCTCGAGGCACGCTATGTCGTGCAGTCGGGCAAGGCTCGGGATCTTTCCGTACGCGTGCGCCAGGCCAGTGTGCGCTCCACCGCACAAGTCGCCCGTGCCGACACCACCGACAACAACGAAGTGCGCGTCATCGTCGAATATCCACTGAGTATTTTCTGATCCGTGTCCTGCTGTGCGTGGCTGATCCCCACGGTAAAAACAACACCGTGCTCTTCAAGAAAGACAACATTCAGAGGACATAACAATGACCGATAACGCCGGTTTCGAAACGATATCCAACCGTGAACAGGGCCTGCGGCGTCAGTTGACGTCGGGGCAGATGAGCATGATCGCCATTGGCGGGGCCATCGGTACCGGGCTGTTCATGGGCAGCGCCTATGCCATCGGCTATGCCGGGCCCAGCGTGTTGCTCAGCTATGCCATTGGCGCAATCATCACGCTGCTGCTGATGGGCTGCCTGGCGGAAATGACCGTGGCCCATTCGACCTCGGGTTCGTTCGGCGCCTTTGCCGAATTCTATGTCAGCCCCTTGGCCGGGTTCCTGGTGCGCTATGCCTATTGGGCGGCGATTGTACTCGCGGTCGGCACGGAGGTGACGGCGGTGGCGATGTACATGAAGTACTGGTTTGCCAACGTGCCGGAGTGGATCTGGATCGTCTCGTTCTCCACGGTGTTGATTGTGCTCAATGCCATCAGCGTGAAGACCTTCGGCACCTTCGAATACTGGTTCTCGACCATCAAGATCGGCGCGATTGTCGCCTTCATCATCCTGGCCGTGTATGTGGTGTTCGGGTCCGGCAATCCGCAATACGGCGTGCACAATTACAGCGCCAACGGCGGTTTCTTCCCCAACGGCCTGCAAGGCATGTGGGTGGCCGTGATCGTGTCGATCTTCAGTTATCTGAGCGTGGAGATGATCGCGGTGGCAGCCGGTGAGGCCAAAGACCCGGAGCAAGCGGTCAAGAAAGCCTTTCGCGCCACTATCGTACGTCTGGTGGTGTTTTACCTGCTGACCCTGGCGTTGATGCTGGCGATCGTTCCCTGGACCCAGGCAGGCCAGGCCCAGAGCCCATTCGTCACGGTCATGCAAGCCATCGGCATTCCCGGCGCAACCGGCGTGATGAATTTCGTCATCCTGATTGCAGCGCTCTCGGCGATGAACAGCCAGCTGTACATCACCACGCGCATGATGTTCAGCCTGTCTCGTGCCGGCTACGCGCCGAAATCCATGGGTGTACTGAGCAAGACCGGCATCCCGCTGAACGCGCTGCTGCTCTCGAGTTCGGGGATCGCCCTGGCGACCTTGCTCAACATCCTGTACCCGGAAAGTTCGTTCAGCCTGATGATGGCGATCTCGATGTTCGGTGCGATCTTTACCTGGTTCATGATCTTCCTCACACACCTGTGCTTCCGTCGTTTTCACGAACGCCGTGGCAACCGCGAACTGTCGTTTCGCATGCGCTTTTTTCCCTACAGCACCTTGTTGGGGCTGGTACTGATGGGCGCCGTGATGATCACGACCTATTTCACTGAAGACTTCAAGATGACCCTGGTGTTCGGTGTGCCGTTCTTGCTGGTGCTCTCGATTGTCTACGGCATTTTCTTCAGGAAAACCGCGACCGCTGCGGTGCCGGGCTTGCAACCCAAGGCCTAGATCGAGGTCATGCAGGGGCGACGAGGTTCGGTGAGGGGGCGGCCAGGACAGTGCCTGGGAACTCACTGTGCGTCGCCCCGGGAGTTCGACCGGGTTTTGGATTGGCGTTTATACGTGGCTGCGGTCAAATGTTGGCTTGAAGAGCGTGAGTCGTTGCACGGACTTGCCCCGCTCATTGCATTCGACCTGACCCATCATTTGTATCGGATTGAATCATCACGCTGCGTGGCCATGACTGGCAGAGGACGGCCAATAGCGGTCTTCCGTGATCGGCAGAAATCGGCCAGAGCCGACGCTCGCATAGGTAACCCTTCCTATAAGCAATGAGTTCGAAGGCAAGGCCATTGAGAGCGTCCAGGAGTTCAAGGCGCTACGTACCCTGTTCGCAGAGCAGGAAGGCACCAAGGTAGGCAGGAAGAAATCCTGGGATATGGAAACAGTAACGGTTGAGTCTAAGTAAAGAAATAACGATAAAAAGTGATTTCGTCCTTACTGAAGGCGTATGCAGGCGCCTATCAAATTCTTTTGTCAAATGATTGTTAGGATCATCTCTGGTCTATTGCTTAGCGCGCTTCGCTCTTATTTCAGCGGTTTGTATTGCTAGCTTTCCCTTTATGTCTGCTTCGTAATTCGCAAAAATACTCAATTGTGCAAACATAGGGGTTTTCTCAAACTCAAACATGTTGATCAAAACTCGACCCTGAATTTTGAAAAGCTCAGCCAGAGCCCTGTGTATGGATTTTCCGATAAGAAGCTCGAAGCGTAGGCCGGGTACATGAAACGTATGTAATACGCCACCAAATTCCTTTCGAGTGGTAGGAAGGCTCATTAGAGAGTCATACCTTTTGTTGGAATTTACACTGACTATTAGGTACGTGTCAGTGATGTCGCCCTTTTTGAGAAGGAATGACCTGAACATTTCGGAGTACTTTTCCCCAAGCGCTCTCCCATAATTGTGGTTCCCCCTCCAATCCCACATATGTGCACGCCAGAAGACGCTGATGGCAAAATAAAATAGATTATCTAAATCCTCTACCTCATTGGCATTATAAGCAGTGACATGACGTTTTGAGGCAACAGGTTTAAGCTTATGTAAACTTTCCCTTAAAGCAAAGCCGCTCTTAGTGCTCCAAAGCTGTCCTAGTTGACGCTCTCCATTTTTGGAAAACAAGTCTTCGCACTCTTTGCATAAAAGAAACTGAGTGACCTGAGCATCTGACGAACAGGCTGTTCCCCTCGATTGGTCAAGCATTACTGGACTCTGCCGCCCTGGAATCGCCCCCCTAATTTGCTTGTACGCAGATTTTGGCAATAAGTGGCTATCAATTAGCTCACTCTGCCCCCTGCAAAGTCCGCATATACCAGTTACCATTTAACTCTCCACATGGAACTCGCTAAATCCAAATTCTGTAATTTTACATGCGATTAAGGCTGACGGCTATGGGTTGGTTGAAGGCATTGGGAAGCGACTCGGCTTCTGGGTTATGAAACTCTGTCATAAAACGAGCGGCTAGGATATAAAGGCAATTACAGCCAGCACTTTGATCAGCAGGAAAATCACGTGACAGCCGAACGTTTTAAAAAACCTTAGGCGGCAGGGACAATTGAAACTCCGAGTTAACGGCGTATACTACGTGAGCTTCGCTCACTGGGATCGGCTAAAGCCTAGCCCATAATTTAACTGCCATAAGCCTAATGAATACTCTCAAGCCATTAAGGATTATTTTGAATTATTTTAAGTATTACAGCTCCAATCCAAACGCCACTCTTGATGAGGTTATGGCACCTCTTAAATATCATTCTCTAAGGTATGTTTCTGCTGACCAGTTCAACGACCCTTATGACAGCAAGTGCTTTTTTGAAAAACTGGATGGCGAACGAGAGGATGCATTTTCCGACGTTATAAATCGGCATCTCAGAATCGCTTGCATGAGCCGAAATCCAAGCTCGCCAATAATGTGGTCTCATTACTCAACTCAGCACGCAGGGTATGTTATTGAATATAATCTTCCGAAAGCCGTGTTTAAAAAAGTTGACTATGAAAAAATTAGTCCGTTTTGCTTCTCAACTAAAAATATCCAGCAATCAATTCTTCGAGAAACACCTGATATTTCCGCACCAGAAATTGAGGCAAAAATAAAAGAGCTTTTGTTATCTAATAGCTCTTATATGGAAAATTTGATGAAGGCGATTTTCACAAAGCACTTAGACTGGAAATATGAGGAGGAGTATCGCTTCATTGACTTCAATGAAGAAGGAATTGCTGACAAGCATATCGACTTAGACATTGGCGCTCAAAATATCAACTCAATAATCTTAGGTTTCAGGTTTGATCATTCCAAATATGATGCAGAGTTGAGGAGTATAATTGACAGCCATTACGATGGGTCATTAACAGTATATAAGGCAGAGCCAAGCCTTAATGAATACCTTATGAAAATCAAACCTTATAAGATCTGACTCGGAAATTTCAAGAAAACCCATCAGACGCCTATGGCACATCTAATTTAGATACTTAATGGTACGCAAGGGCTTGAGTTATATGAGAACGAAGCAAGAAAGATTGGAAATTATTTTTGAGAAATTAAGATCCGAGCCTCCTATTTCGAACAGAAACCAAGCAAATGATCTTATTTGTAAAGTTGTAAACGAAGTCGAAGCTAAAGAAACAGGTTTGCCATTAGACTTTAACCCAAATTCTGGGCGAATGTTTTTCTATAGCTTTTCTATCGATCAATGGCAAAATTTAGACTCCGACCCTGCGCGTCTAAATTTAAACGGCAAGCATGTCGTTGAGCTATATAATAACGGAAGTATAGTAATATTTAGCAAGCGCTATGATGAGATTTCAGAAATCTTCCGCAAGAATGGTATTTAACAAATCAACGGACCTCGCGTCTAGACTTGGGCATTTCTGTCATCCGCGGTTCGTCATGGGTGGTCGCTATCAGCTCAAAGCAAGCAGCCAAACCATGACCAGCTGCTTCTGGCCTTTTCTGCCGCTACTGACAGGCAGCTATGGGACGAGGCTGTGTAAAAACGTTTTTGAGCGCGACAGGTACTCAAAACCGGACTGAAAATCGCGCTTCTACGCAAAATCCACATCTGCTGACGTGCCGATAAATTTCAGATTTAACGTAGACGCGGACACTTCAATTTTGGTGAAACGTTTTTACACACACTGGGACGGTTGGTGCCTGTCGCAAAGGACAATAGTCGACCCAATGCACTAAACTGCCCTAAAGAGGGCACCAACGTTCTGCTAGGGAAAGGTGAGCGCACGGTCTGCTGACACCTCTCAAGTGAGCGAAGCGACCGATTCGAGCCAAATCTTAGGCTCACTGAATCAAGTTTTAAGCCCAGCCCTTCGCACCTCGATACCGCTCAGATCGGCACTTTCTACGATTTCAAAATATTCCACCTCATTATGAATGTTTTTTCTGATAAGTTCTTTGTAATGGTCTTTACGCTCGCTGCTCATTCTCATTCCAAATACAACTTGACTTAGGGTGCCTGGAAAATCGAATAATCCATGTCCCTCTTCTATATAGCGCCATTCTTTTTCATACTCCCATATTAGGGTTTTAGTACTTATAGCTGATCTAAAAACATCGTCCTCGAAAGATACTCTTTGAGAGTTAGGCATTCCGCTACTTGGGGGCATAATTTGTATCTCATTTTTAAATCCTGATTTAAATACCGGCTTTTCCCTTGCGTAAGTTACTGGCAAGCAATTCCTGGGATTCGCTAGCTTGCTATCCATAGACCAAGAAAATCCAAGTGCTACACCTTGATGGCAAGCGCCATAATGCGCCCACATCAGTTCATTATTACAATTTTCGCTAAGACTAAAAATTCCCACAGAGGAAAGGCGCTTACGCATATCTTTAAATACATTATCGGGTCTCGACAACTGTATGCCATGTTGGGCATACAAAGATCGCATTGCTTGCACTTGTCTAGAGTGAGTCAATTTATTTAAACGTTTCAACCATTGTTTGGTCTCTCGTTCGCTCAATGAAAACAGCTGCCTTGGCGGTTCAAATGATGGAGGTGGAGCGATGACTCCCATCAACTGTGCACGTTCCATGATCCGAATATTATTGGCCTCCCAATCTTTGGGGATCTCGCCAATTCGGCACTCTAGAGGATCATTCAACTGAGCGGGTGACGAAAGCCAAATTTTCTTATTTATAAATATCTCCTCTGTGCGAACTGAATCATCCCGATATTTAAATAAGGTCTGAGGCGCAACTTTTTCATAATTATGCATTTTTAGTGCTCATGTGTATTTTATGAAGCTTTCGACAGCCAGCGTACGGTAAAAGAGCTGACTTTACCCGCACGGGTGAGATAAATGAATCATTTCTACCCCTTAGGCGTCTTCGATCATCGGTAAAGTGCAAGAATTAGCCCTTAATGAAAGGCTGCTACTGGCCGACTTCCGCCCGAAGCATGAAGCAGAGAGCGGCCAATAGCTGGCATTCGTAAAGGCCAGCTATTTTGAAAATAGTTGTTGGGTGAGACGCAGATTACCTACTAGTGTCACGAGCGATTTCAGTGCCAGCAGCATCAAAAACAACCCCGTTAACCTGTTTCATCAGCCTCCCTTGCTCTATCAACAAATTAATCGCTTTGCTTACTCTCGCCGGCTTGACATCGAGCAAATTTGCTACATCTACATGAATACTCGGCAGCCAAGGCTGGGCAGGAAGCCTTTCCAAGACAGAAAGCAGAAAAATCTCGCTCTCTTGGTAAACTTCTGCCTCTACTTTCACCGGTCTTTGAATTTCACGCCTTCCATCTGATAGCTGACCGTCGACGTTCCAACTAAGCCGTACAGCATCGACCACCTTCAGCATTATACTTTCGCTTATTTTTACGGACTTTTGGCGACCAGGAACCAAGCTAATACAGCTCCAGCATTCATCCATAAAGGTGTCACTAAGAACAGATAAATCCATCGAAATTAGATTTCGATGTTCAAATGAAAATGTCCCCAGAACTCTGGAGGCAGAAACATAAGCTAATGGGCCACGCCAGGCAGATATTACTCCCGTATGAGAGCCACGCTTTTTCTGTCCTCTTAATATCGCCAGTTCAGCGCTCCTCATTAAGACGGCAACGACGGGCCAAGCATTAAGTGGAAAAACCTCTGAGTAGACAGACTGATAGGCTTCAGGGCGCCGAATGGACTTTTGTTTTAATTTGGATGCGCTGACTGGGTTTTTTAACAGTAGAGCTACAGCTCCAGCAGCCATCAGTATAGGGGAAACTATACGCCCCTCGGGTTTACCCTCGTTTTTATAATAATTGGTTCGACGTTCATAGAACCAATCATGTTGGAGCAATATCTCTTCAATACTACGTTGAATTCTTTCTGTTGCATGAAGGGCCGCGGGCTCAACGGCACTCTGATTATTAGTAGCCCGAATTACTTGGTCACGAACATTCTCGTCTTGAGACACAATCACCTTTACCAAAAGTGTTCTTGCGTCACTTGTAGAATCTGTCGTTGAAGAATAGTGCTTATAAATTGACTCTGTGGTCTGAAGACCATTCACGATCTGAATATCGCGCAATTTTAGGGTTTTTCCCACAAGAGAAGCGCTTGTTGCTAGAATCGTAACGCCGTTATTTAACCACCAAAAGTTGGGGCCAGAATTATCATCCAAGGTATTACGAATGTCAGCATTTACAAGGTTTTTCCCCAGGTAGGCTCTTACATTCGAATCAAAAAGATACCGTCGCAAATTTTTGTTTTCATCTTGAACAAAAGCACTGTAATCTTTTAATTTGGCGAGAACTACATACCCTTCCTGACCGGCAGTCAAACATTCTTGCACGGGTAAATCTAATGCAAAGCTGCGCACTTGGCGATAGTGTTCAACCAACTCGGCAGCACCCAGCGCGTTGAACACACACTCTGAAGCACTGAAGTAAGAATTTAACAAAGTAATTAGCTGCTGTGCCCGCGCCTTTATACTTGCACCTAGCAACTCAGTGTTCCCTCGGGATGCATATACAACTTCAAAAGAAATTGTTGGCCTGTGGAGGGATAGCTGTTTAAATGCGGAAATGAATAGATCGCGACACTGCTTTATTTTTGATGAGTACTTTCCAGAAAGCTCAGAGTTAGACAAGGAAAGATCAAAAATATCTTGGGCCGTTGCGAGAAGCGAATCCAGCGGTCCTTGCTGGAAAGTTTCGTGATGCTTGCACGTTATAATGAAAACCTTTATCTCTGCTCCGGTTCTTGGCCAAGAAAAATCTGTGGCATCGGTTAGCAATCGTCCGTTTATGAGAATGTAGAAGCCATCGATTCCGCCATCCAGCGAACCGTCAGTCCATCCAAAGTCCATTTCTTCAGTTGAAAGATCGAAGCTCTTGAGTATTTGATCTAACGCAAATCGCTCAAAAATATCACCTATATCGCCCGGCCTTACTCTCTGCATTTGCTGTAATAAAGAGTCGACAAGGATGGTGTCGTTTTTAGCCATGGTCAAAAATTCTCGACTTTAATTAAATAAGCCTTTGGGATTCTAATAGCGCAATCCGGAAACAGTTCCCATCACGATCTGGATTGTGTCAAAGGGAAGGTTCACTGTATCGCGATTTTGAAGGCATCGAAATCAAATTGCCACTATCGATTTTTTAGCTCGATGCGCTCTCCTGTAGGCGTCCGTTATTGGCCGCTCTCCCCCAAATGGTCCAGACGGGAGTCGGCCAAAAGCGGACTTTTGCCAAGAGACTTACCCGGCCTGTTATGCTCACTTCGTGCGACTATATGCCGAGGGATTTACTTTCACTTGCGCTCGAACCTCCCCAGCCTCAATGTCTTTAGTGCCTCAAATTTGGAGATCGACAGTATCGATTTTTTTGGCTCCAAGAAAAAAAAGAAATCACCTGCATGGCCAATGAAGCGGGTACTTTGAAGGGGCTCATCAGGCGTTACGATACTGTTATCAATTACATAGTCGAATGCTTTTCCCTCCAAGACGGCCGCAGCTCTTAACTGACCATGACCAAAAGCAATAAAAGGAAGCACTGCAAGCAAAAACAAGAATGCAGTGCGAACTCCATCTACTGGAATTTGACGTACTAAAACGTTGTGATGGCTCGCATATAAGGCGATAGGAGCTCCGACCAAAACTGGTAATCCAAACTGCCACTTCTCAACTGATCCATAAATCAATAACATTAAAACTGCGGCAGTATAGAGAATAATCAACAAGCGTTTATGCCTGATTAAAAATTGAGCTAAAGGAGTATCTCTACCTCCGCCAGGCGGAAGGGCTGGCGCCACACGTACCAGTTGGCCCATCACTACCCCAAGTGCCAAGAAAAAGAAAGCCGACGCGATGGGATATATTGTTGACTTCACTATATCCGCAAGACTTATATATTCTAAAATATTAACCCCAAATGGAGACCAATACCCCCATAGGTAGAGCACCCCCGCTGATGCACAATACATAGATAGAAAGTAAATGTAGGTACCTGATTGTTCTTTCAACTGCCCTGAAAAAGATTTTTCACTCATGGGGTTCTCTAGCTTATTGCTTTTGGATGATATCGAACCCTGTGCGCAATGCAACAGTGGCTAACTCTATACTCGTTCTTGGGTAAAGGCAAAATAGTCAGCAATTCAATCCTTGCTTTAAAAAGTGAACTAACGTACTTGCTAAAATATTTACCGGGTCGTTTTTTGTGCTCACTCCTCCCTGGGAAAGAGTATCTTTGAGAAAACGACGCAAGCTCTGCTCGCCATGTAAATTATGAGAAGAAATCCCAACAACATAGCTAGCTCTACGGAAATCCCTTGGCTTGCAGAGTTATAATTGAATAGAAGTGCAGTAGCCAAGCATGCCATGACCACTATAAGTGCCACAACTTCAAGAAGCAGGTATTGATGTTTGTATCTTGCTTCTAGAGTTTTGTACTGCGTATCAAACTGCTCTTTTATGGCATTATGTTTTTTCTTGATTAGCCCCCACTCATTGTCAATCTCATTGTATATTGATTGCAGAGTATTGCGTTGATTCATTATCAGCAAAAGCATGAATATCGTGAAGGCCAAGGCGCCAGATAAAATCAAGAAATTCTTCAGTGTTACATGGTCGGATGACTCGAACTGGCTTCCTGCAATTATTAGTGCAGCGGGCACGGTAAGTAGTTGGTTTTGAATGTCAGAAAACACTTTGTTTATTTTGGCTATAAACTCAAACTTGCTCTTTTCAATTTCTGCTTTTATTTTTTGAAAAGAAAACTCGGAGACATATAGCTGGTATCCAGACGATACGCGCCGCTTGAACTCTTCAAATTTTTCATTTAAGAGCCCTATATCGAAGGTGCAGCCTTCGAACTCCTTCGATAGTTCAAGAAGAACAGATTTTATGATGGTTTTCTTTTGATCTGCATGGATCTCATCGTTTACGTAACGTTCAGTGAACTCTTGCAAACCTTGGATCGGTTTTATTTTGTCTGCGTCATAATTTATATGGAGTTCAATTTTTTCTTTGTGAAAAAAAATCAGTTTTGTTGATGTCGATTCTGTGCCATGTTCTGCGAGTTTGCTTAAGGACTCTACAAGAAATACTGTATCCAAATAGGCTTGAATCGGTGGAGGTCGATCGACGTCTGTTGGGCTAAAAAGGTAATTTAGTTCCGC